>JALRKU010000490.1 GCA_023254755.1 Aeromicrobium sp.
CACTGGATGACATCCTAACTGTACCAGTTGAGCGAAACCCACAGTGGAGCGCTGAAGAGATTCAGGCAGAGCTGGATAACAACGCTCAGGGTATCCTTGGCTACGTTGTACGTTGGGTTGATGCAGGTATCGGCTGTTCGAGATCGACGGGGTCGAGCTCGAGTTCGGTGCCGGCGCAGCCGAGGCGATGGCCGACCTGGCGCTCGAGCGCGGCACGGGAGCCCGTGGCCTGCGCTCCATCATCGAGTCGGTGCTCGAGCCCGTCATGTACGACGTCCCGAGCCGCTCCGACGTCGCCAAGGTCGTCGTGACCGCCGAGACCGTCACGGCCGGAGCCGCGCCGACCGTCCTGACCCACGACGAGGTCTCGAAGAAGGCCTCCTAGGGAGGTGGGCGCCGTGCCCGTCGACATCACCCTGCTGGGGGCCACCGGCTACACCGGTGCCCTCACCTCCGACCACCTCGCGACGCACCTGCCGGACGGTGCCACGTCGGCTATCGCCGGCCGCAACGTCACCAAGCTCGAGGCCGAGGCCCGTCGCATCGCCGCGCTGGGCGGTGTCACGCCCGAGATCGTCGTCGCCGACGCCGGTGATGCCACCTCGATGCGCCGCATGGCCGAGAACACGCGCGTGCTCATCACCACGGTCGGGCCGTACCTGCAGCACGGCGAGCCCGCGGTGAAGGCCGCGGCCGAGGCCGGCATCGCGTACGTCGACCTCACCGGCGAGCCGCTGTTCGTCGACCGGACGTGGCTGAAGTACCACGACGTCGCACAGTCCACGGGTGCCCGCATCGTGCACGCGTGCGGCTTCGACTCGATCCCGTACGACCTCGGCGCCCTCTACACGGTGCTCCAGCTGCCCGACGACCTGCCGATCACGCTGCAGGGCTTCGTCCGCGGCAACCTGCAGCCGTCGGGCGGCACGTACCACTCGGCGATCAACCAGTTCGCCCAGATGCGCGACTCGGCCCGCACGGCGGGGCAGCGCCGCCGGATCGAGGGGCGGCCCGAAGGCCGCCGCATCCGTGGTGGTGGCAGGCTTGGGCGCACCGAGCACGACCGGGGGTGGGCGGTGCCGCTGCCCACGGTCGACCCGCAGATCGTGCTGCGCTCGGCCCGCGGGCTCGAGACCTACGGTCCCGACTTCGAGTACCAGCACTTCGCGCACGTCAAGACCACCCGCATGCTGGCGGCCGGCGCCGTGGGCCTGGGCGTGATCGGCGTCGGAGCCCAGGTGCCGCCGCTGCGCAAGCTGCTGCTGAAGGCCAAGGACCCGGGCGACGGTCCGACGCCGGAGCAGCGCGAGAAGGCGTGGTTCACGCTCGACTTCCTCGCCGAGGGTAAGGACGCTCGACTGCACACTCGGGTCAGCGGCAAGGACCCGGGCTACGGCGGCACCGGCAAGATGCTCAGCGAGGCCGCGCTGTGCCTCGCATTCGACGACCTGCCGAGCGTCAGCGGCCAGACCACCACGGCGATCGCGATGGGTCAGGCGCTCATCGACCGCCTCCACCCCGACATCCTGCGCTTCGAGACCCTCGACCACTGAGGTGCCTGACGAGTCACGAGGCTCCGTCCGACGTCCGCACCGGTCTCAGCGCGAGGCGACGCCGAAGGCGGCGTCGACGCTGGCTCGCCAGTGGTCGACTCCGGCGAAAGCGACCCGGGCGATGAGCACCGCCGACGGGTGCAGGTCCAGACGAGGCGCGTAGGGGAACCGGGCCCGGGCGTCGAGGTACTCGACCGACCCGAGGCGGTTCGACGTGTAGGACAGGGCGAGACGCGAGGTCAGGCCCACGACGTGGCGCTGGGCCGCGACGACGTGGAACGGCCCGCCGTCGGGACCGAGCCGACCCATGGAGGCCACCGGGACGCGCCACGCGCCCCGCGCCGTGAACCAGCCGTCCTGGTCGTACGCGTGGCGCAGCAGGTGGGTCACCTCGGCGTCGACGAAGAGCTCGACGCCGCACTGGGTCCGCGTCTCGCCGAGCACGCGCGCGGCCGCGCGGTCGACCCAGGCGTCGAGGTCGTCGGGTGCCACGTCGTCGACAGGGACCGCGGGACGGCTGAGCAGCCGCTGCAGGCACTCGGCGTCGACGGCCCCACCCAGCTGGACCATCAGGTCGTGCTGCACGCGGTCGACGTCATCGCTGTTCGAGCGATCGAAGGCGACCGGTGCGGTCTGCACGACGAGGTCGTGCGCCGCGTCGTGACCGAGCGGTGGCTCGGAGCTCTGCCAGTGGGGCGTCTGAAAGGCGAAGGCCGAGTGCGACTCGAAGGTGCTGCCCCGCGGGTCGTCGTCGTCGAGGACCGTCGTGTCGTCGACGGCGACGTCGGTCATGCGTCCTCGAGCGCCAGGGTCGCGTCGACGGTGACGTCGCCGTCGGCGGGCGTGGTCGTGACGTCACCGACGACCCGTCCCGCGGCGCGCACGTCGTCCTCGGCGGCCAGGAACCGGTCGAGGGTGGCCTGGGGCCCCGACACGGTGACGGCCGAGACCTCCGTGCGCTGACTGACCTTCGCGGTCGACTTGGCACCGCGGATGCCGGCCAGCACCTGGCCGACGGCCGGCAGCAGGTCGGCGTCGCCGCCGAGGGCGCCGAGCTCGCCGACCACCGGCCACGCCGCGCGGTGGATCGATCCCTCCTGCCACCACGACCCGACCTCCTCGGTCACGTACGGCAGGTCCG
>JALRKU010000494.1 GCA_023254755.1 Aeromicrobium sp.
CTGGTGGCGGTAGTTGCGGAGCAGAGCCATGACGAAAAGGGTCTGATTTGGCCCGAGTCCATTGCCCCTGCCCAGCTCCACATCATCGCCGCGGGCACGGAGGAAAGCGTCTTTGAGACCGCTGAACAGCTTGCGAGCGAGGCCGAGGCCGCTGCGGCGGCCCAGCCCGAGGCCTGACCGGCACCACCGCCATGGCCGAGATCGTCCTCGGGGTGTCGGGCGGCATCGCCTCCTACAAGGCCGCCGAGCTGCTGCGGCTCTTCACCGAGTCGGGCCATGGCGTCCGCGTCGTCCCCACCGCGTCCTCCCTGCACTTCGTCGGCGCCGCCACGTGGGAGGCGCTCTCGGGGCGGCCCGTGCAGCACGAGGTCTTCGAGCACGTCGACGAGGTCGCGCACGTGCGCATCGGCCAGTCGGCCGATCTCGTGGTGGTCGTGCCGACCACGGCGAACCTGCTCGCGAAGGCGGCACAGGGCCTGGCCGACGACCTGCTCACCACGACGCTGCTGACGGCCCGCTGCCCGGTCGTGATGGCGCCCGCGATGCACACCGAGATGTGGGAGCACGCCGCGACCCGGGCCAACGTCGCGACGCTGCGCGAGCGTGGCGTGGTCGTGCTCGAGCCCGCCGTCGGACGACTCACCGGCAAGGACTCGGGCAAGGGGCGACTGCCCGATCCGGGGCAGATCTTCGCCGCGGCGCTTGAGGTCCTCGCCGGTCGGCCCACCGACCTGTCCGGTCGACACGTCGTCGTCTCGGCAGGCGGCACTCGCGAGTACCTCGACCCGGTCCGCTACCTCGGCAACCGCTCGTCCGGCCGACAGGGCTACGCCCTCGCGGAGGCCGCCGCCGCACGGGGTGCGCGGGTCACCCTCGTGGCCGCCAACGTCGAGCTGCCCGATCCGGCCGGGGTCGACGTCGTCCGCGTCGTCTCGACCGAGGACCTGCGCCACGCCGTCCTCGCGGCCTCGGCCCACGCCGACGCCGTCGTGATGGCCGCGGCACCGGCCGACTTCCGTCCCGCCGAGTTCGTCGAGTCCAAGATCAAGAAGACCGGAGACGGCGTCGCACCCGACGTGAAGCTGGTCGAGAACCCCGACGTGCTGGCCGAGCTGGTCCGCACGCGCACCTCCAAGCGCCCGGTCGTCGTCGGCTTCGCCGCCGAGACCGGCGACGCGAACGGCACCGTCATCGAGCACGGTCGCGCCAAGCTCGAGCGCAAGGGCTGCGACCTGCTGGTCGTCAACGACGTCAGTGCGGGCAAGGTGTTCGGTTCCGAGCAGAACGAGGCCGTCCTGCTGGGAGCGGACGGCAGCGTCGCGGAGGTGCCGGTCGGACCCAAGATCGACCTCGCGCATGCGATCTGGGACACGGTCGTCCATCGGATGGACTGGTGAAACTCTCAGCGACCTGCGTCGTTAGACTGCGTGACGCTGCGTAACCCACGACGCCGCCCCGAACAGGAGAACCAGTGAGCCGCCTTTTCACCTCCGAGTCCGTGACCGAGGGTCACCCGGACAAGATCGCCGACCAGATCAGCGACAGCATCCTCGACGCCCTGCTCGCGCAGGACCCGAGGAGTCGCGTGGCCTGCGAGACGTTCGTGACCACCGGCCTGGCGCTCGTCGGCGGTGAGATCACCACGACGGCCCAGATCGACTACAACGCGATCATCCGCGAACGCATCCTCGAGATCGGCTACGACGCCTCGGAGAAGGGCTACGACGGCAAGACCGCGTCGGTCCAGATCGCCCTCGACCCGCAGTCGCCCGACATCGCGCAGGGCGTCGATAACTCCGAGGACACCCGTCGCTACGCCTCCGACGACGAGCTCGACAAGCAGGGCGCCGGCGACCAGGGCCTCATGTTCGGCTTCGCCGTGGACGAGACCCCCGAGCTCATGCCGCTGCCGATCACCATCGCGCACCGGCTGTCCGAGCAGCTCACCGCGGTCCGCAAGGACGGCACGCTGCCGTACCTGCGTCCCGACGGCAAGACCCAGGTCACCATCGAGTACGACGACGACCTCACGCCGGTGCGCGTCGAGGCCATCGTGATCTCGACCCAGCACGCCGAGGGCATCGACCTCGAGCGCCAGCTCGAGCCGGACCTGAAGAAGCACGTCATCGACACCGTGCTCGCTCAGTACGACATCGACTCGTCGGACTTCAAGCTGCACATCAACCCCACGGGCAAGTTCGTCATCGGCGGCCCCCAGGGCGACGCCGGCCTCACCGGCCGCAAGATCATCGTCGACACCTACGGCGGCTACGCCCGCCACGGCGGCGGCGCGTTCTCGGGCAAGGACCCGAGCAAGG
>JALRKU010000069.1 GCA_023254755.1 Aeromicrobium sp.
AACGAGATGATCTACACCTACTCCGAGCGGGAGCTCGCGGACCTGCTCGGGCGGCTGGAGACGGAGGGTCGCCGGTACAAGGATCCCATCCAGCGCTACAAGGGCCTGGGCGAGATGGACGCCGACCAGCTGGCCGAGACCACGATGGACCCGCGCCACCGCACCCTGCGCCGCCTCACGGTCGACGACGCCGAGGACGCCGACGCCGTCTTCGAGCTGCTGATGGGCAACGAGGTCCCGCCGCGCAAGGAGTTCATCGTCCAGGGGGCGTACGACATCGACCAGGACACGATCGACGCCTGACGACGGCGCACAGCGCCTGAGCTCAGGCGTCCGCACCGCAGCGAGTGCTGGTGCGCCCCGACCGCGCACCTTCCTCGTGCGGGCGGCCAGGGGCCGAGTCCTGCGTCAGACGACCTGGTTCAGCAGACCGGTGTCGACGTCGTAGACGAAGCCGCCGACCTCGATCGAGTCGGGGACCAGCGGGTGGCTGACGACCTTGTGGACGTCGGCGCGGATCTGGCGCTCCTGGTCCTCGATGACGCCGAGCGACATCCAGGTCGAGTCGCGGCCGGCGAAGTCGGTGACGCGCTGGTGGACCTCGTCCTCGGTCGACGACGCCATGGCGCACCGGGTGTGCTCCACGATGATCACCCGCCGCACCTGCAGCAGCGCGACGCTGAGGACGACCGCCACCAGGACGTCGTCGGTGACGCGGCCACCGGGGTTGCGCAGGATCTTCGCGTCGCCGGGCTTGAGGCCGATCATGTTCAGCGGGTCGATCCGCGAGTCCATGCAGGTCACCATGGCCACACCGGCCTTGGCGATGCCGTCGAACCCGGCGAGATCGAAGTGGTCCGCGAAGGTGCGGTTGGCTGCCAGCAGGTCGTCGAAGTCGCTCACGGGGTCACGGTATCGCCCACCCCACCGCGACGCTCGCGCAGCAGGGAGAGCGCGAGCACGGCGGCGACGCCGGCGCAGACCGCGGCACCCAGGAAGACCGTGTGCAGCTGGGTGATGGCGGCATCTCGCAGGGCGTCGCGGTAGGCCTGGCAGTAGGACGCGTCACCGCACAGCCGGGAGGCCTCGGGGATCTTGGCCGACGCGGAGAAGTAGGCGCGGAGGCCGATCGTGGTCAGCGCCGAGATGCCGATCAGCATGCCGACCATGCGCGCGACGATCAGCAGCGCCGAGGCGACCCCGTGCACCGCGTCGATCGTGTGGTCGAGCAGGACCGCGTTCACCGGCGCGATGGCGACGCCGAAGCCGAGTCCCGCCGTGATCAGCGAGATCGTCTCGGACCCGTGCAGCAGGGCGTTCTCGTCCCAGGTCGACATGTGCCAGAACGACACGGCGCTGACGAGCATCGCGACCGCCGTGAGCCACGCCGCCGGGACGCGCCGCAGGAGCCACCCGCCGAGGACCGCCCCGACCGGCAGAGCCACGAGGAATCGCAGCAGCACCAGCGCGGCGTCGAGCTGGGAGTCGCGGTAGACCGTCAGACGGGCGAAGAACGGGATGTCGACGAGGGCGGCGATCAGCGACGCGCCGACGAAGAACGACACCACGAGGGCGCCCCAGGCCGGACGAGCCTGCAGCGCGCCCCGCGGCAGGATCGGCTGACGGGCGACCCGCTGGCGCCACCAGAAGCCCGCCAGGGCGGCGATGGCGAGCGGCAGAAGCCAGCGGGCGGCTGGCGAGATCGCCGTCCTCTCCGGCTCGGCCGAGGCGAACGCGACGATCACCGCTCCCAGGGCGACCGTGAGGAAGGCGGCGCCGACCAGGTCGGTCTCGCGGGCGATGCCTCGCCACGACCGCCAGTCGACGAGCGGTCGCCGTGCCGTGAGGAGCCGGAGCAGGAGCAGTGCGAGCAGTCCGTAGAGCGTGAGGGCGACGGGCGTGAGCCACCGCGAGTCCCCGGTGACCGGCAGGAAGGCCAGTCCGCTGGTGACGCCGGTCGTCAGGCGCTCGGGCTGGGACATCACGAGGGCGAGCGCCGCGAGGCAGAGCAGCGCGAGGAGCAGGCCCACCAGGTCGAACCGGCCAGGCCGCGGAGGCGGGACGTCGAGTCCCGCCGGCGCGCGCCGACCCTGTGCCACGAGGGCCGCCAGGAGGACCAGGCCGACGGCGCCGTTGAGCCAGAAGATGTCGCGCCAGGTGCCGAAGGCGAGCACCACGGCCCCGTACAGGGGGCCCAGGACGCTGCCGAGCTCCTGGACAGCGCCGACGAGGCCCAAGGGCATCCCGCGACGCTCCGGCGGCCACAGGTCCGCGACGAGCGCGAGCGTGGGCGGGATGAGTCCGCCGCCGCCGATGCCCTGGACGAGACGGCCGACGACCACGGTGTCGAGGTCGTACCCGGTGGCCGTGACGACGGAACCGATCGCGAAGACCACGAGCGAGCCCGTCAGCACCGGCACGCGTCCGCGCAGGTCGGAGATGCGGCCGATGAGGGGCAGCACCGCCACGTAGCCGAGCAGGAAGCCCGAGATGATCGGTGCCCCGCGCTGCAGCTCGTTCACGGCGAGACCGGCCGAGGTCATCATGTCGGGCAGCGCCAGCACGACGACGTACGTGTCGGCGGCGGCGAACGCGATCGCGACGGCCGCGAGTCCCAGCAGCCACCGGGACGCGAGCGGCACCGCGTCCGCCGGGGTGGGGGACCCCGGCGTGGGGCCGGTCATCGTCTGGTCTTGCTCGGCGGTTCGATGGTGCTGTCGTCGTCGCTGGCCGCCAGCTGCACGACGTACGTGACGTCGTCGGCGCCCGGGTAGAACGGACCGCTGATCGTGGCGTCGCGGAGCACGTCGTCGTCGGTGAGGCGGTACTTGACGGCGAACGAGCCGCGAGGGTCGGCCGACGGCAGGAAGGTGCTCACGACGTCGCCGGGCAGCGTGCCCTGGATCGTGGTGAGCACGTCCTTGCCGTCGCGGGACTTGCCCTCGTCGGAGAGCTTCTCGGTCTCGAGCAGGATCACCGGCAGCCCCTCGCCCTTGGCGCCGAGCAGGCCCGCCGGGTCGGGCGCGCCGAGCGTCTTCGGGTCGATCGTGAGGAACACCGGCGCGAGATCGGTCTTGGCGTACACGGTGCCGCCGGTCGCCACGACCTCGGCCTTGATCGCGCTGCCTCCGGACACGACGTCGACGTCGCCCTCGAACGCTGCGTCGCCCGCGGTCTCACCCTGGTAGCCGCGTCCCTTGGCGTTGATGAGACCCGTGATGCCGTCGGGCAGGTCGGAGGTGCGCAGCGAGATGGTCAGGGCCGGCGCGTCGGTGACGTGCTTCTGTGCCGCCTCCAGTCGCGCGGTCAGCTGCGACGTGTCGCCGCCGTCCGATCCGCCGTCGTCGCCGGAGCAGCCGGCGACGAGCAGCGCGGCTGCGACACCCGCAGCCAGGGTCCTGAGGGCTCGTGAGGTGCGCACGCGCTCAGTCTCGCACGGGCGGGGCCGCGCCCGGTGAGCCCGCGACGGCGAGGATCGGCTGGGCGGCCGGGACCCCGGATCCGTCGCGTCGATCGTCGGGGGCCGGCAGGTCGACCGGGCTGCCGCTCGTGGCGCAGGCCATCGGCTCGCCGTCGCCGACCCAGGCCAGGATCAGGCCGTCCTCGCCCTTCAGCAGTCGCTGGCAACGGACGCCGCCGGTGGCGCGGCCCTTGCCCGGGTAGACCGACAGCGGGGTGACCTTGACGGCCCCGTTCTGCGTGCCCGGCAGGGCGTCGCCGGAACCGGCCACGGTGACGACCGTGGCGGAGTCGACGTCGGTCACCGCACCGAACGAGACCACGCGGGCGCCGGCGGCCAGCTTGACGCCGGCGACGCCGCCGCCGCCTCGGCCCTGCGGTCGCACCAGGTCGGCGGAGAAGTGCAGCAGCTGGGCGTCGGAGGTGACGAAGGCCAGCTCCTCGTGCCCCGTGGCGAGCACGGCGGCACCGACGACGACGTCGCCGTCGGCCAGCGCGATGACGTCCCACTCGTCGCGGCCGAGATGATCGGGCTTGACCCGCTTCACGACACCGTGACGGGTGCCCAGCGCGATGCCGGGTCCGTCGTCGGTCAGGGGCATCAGCGCGAGCGGACGGGCGCTGCCGAGGTCGAGCAGCTCGGCCAGGGGCACGCCGCCCTGCAGGTTCGGCGACGACGCCGTGGGCGGCAGTGCCGGCAGGTCGAGCACGTTCACGCGGCGGACCGTTCCGGCCGAGGTCAGCAGACCGACCTCGCCGCGGGCCGTGGTGCGCACGGCGCTGACGATCGTGTCGTGCTTGACGCGGCCACCGACCGCGCCCAGGGCCGAGTCGTCGACGGTACGGGCCAGCAGGCCGGTGCCGGAGAGCAGCGCCCAGCACGGGTCGTCGGAGACCTCGACGGCCGCGGCAGCAGCCGAGGCGGTGACCGTCTGGCCGGCCGACTCCAGCAGGACGGTGCGCCGAGGCGTGCCGAACCGCTGCGCGATCTCGGTGAGCTCGTCACCGACGACCTGTCGAAGGACCGCGTCGTCGGCCAGGATCTCGTCGAGTCGCTCGATCTCGCGGCGGAGGTCCTCGATGTCCTTCTCGATCGTGATGCGGTCGGTGCGGGTGAGCCGGCCCAGGGTCAGCTGCAGGATGTACTCGGACTGCGGCTCGGAGAGGTCGAAGACCGACATGAGACGGTCCTTCGCCTCGCCGCGGTTCTCGCTCGAGCGGATGAGCTGGATGACCTCGTCGATGTCGACGAGGGCC
>JALRKU010000165.1 GCA_023254755.1 Aeromicrobium sp.
GAGGCGTTCCTTGCAGTATTCGTCGGACTCCCAGGCCGCCAGCGTGGCCAGCACCACCGAGGCGAAGGCCTCGTGGATCTCGTAGAAGTCGAAGTCCTGGAGCGTCAGGCCCTGGCGAGCGAGCATGCGCGGCACCGCGTACACCGGCGCCATCAGCAGGCCCTCGCCGCCGTTGACGTAGTCCACCGCGGCGGTCTCGTAGTCGACGAAGAACGCCTCGACGGTCCACCCCCGCTTGGCGGCCTCGTCCTCCGAGGCCAGCAGCACGGTCGACGCGCCGTCGGACAGCGGCGTCGAGTTGGCGGCGGTCATCGTGGCCTCGTCACCGAGCTGGCGGCCGAAGACCGGCTTGAGCTTGGCGAGCTTCTCCAGCGACGAGTCGGGACGCAGGTTGTTGTCCTTCGTGACGCCCTGGAACGGGGTGACCAGGTCGTCCTGCCAGCCCTCGTCGTAGGACTTCGCGAGGTTGACGTGCGACGCCACGGCGAGCTCGTCCTGCGCCTCGCGGGTGATGCCCCACTCCTTCGTGGTCAGGGCCTGGCTGTCACCCATCGACAGACCGGTGCGGGGCTCGGAGTTCTCGGGACGGTCGGGCGCCAGGTACGCCGGGCGGATCTTCGCCAGCGCGGCGAGACGGCCCTTGTTGTCCTTGGCGCGGTTGGCCTCGAGCAGGATCTTGCGCAGCTTGTCGCCGATCGCGAGCGGCGCGTCGGAGGTGGTGTCGGCGCCGCCGGCGATGCCGAGCTCGATCTTGCCGAGCGCGATCTTGTTGGCGACCTGGATCGTGGCCTGGATGCCGGTGTCGCACGCCTGCTGGATGTCGACCGACGGCGTGTCGGGCGACAGCTTGGAGCCGAGGACCGTCTCGCGCGCGAGGTTGAAGTCGCGGCTGTGCTTGAGCACGGCGCCGGCGACGAACTCGCCCGCACGCTCGCCCTCGAGACCGAACCGGTCGACGAGGCCGTCGAGGGCCGCCGTCAGCATGTCCTGGTTGGAGGCGTTGGTGTACACCGTGTTGCTCCGCGCGAACGGGATGCGGTTGCCGCCGATGACGGCCACGCGGCGGACCTGGCCCGGCGTGCTCGCCGCCGAGGCGGCGGTCTTCGCGGCGGCCGCCTTCGTGGCGGGCGTCTTCTTCGCGGCGGGCGTCTTCTTGGCGGGAGTACCGGCCATCAGATGAGCTCCTCGTGTCGTGAGCGGTTTCGTGGAACGCTGGTCGGCGTGACGTGATGCACGCCTCGTAGCGGCCCGGTGGACCGGGCCTGGTGACGAGGCTACAGTCAGGTGGAGATTTCAGATACCGATGGTATGCGAGAGTTAGGACACACCGTGTCGGACAACTACCAGTCCTTCGCCCACAACCCGATCGGCAAGTTCCTGGTCAAGAACCTCGGGCTGCCCAACCCGCCGTACCTCGAGCGCTACACCGCGGGTGACCCGCTGGTGAAGGGCACCGTGCTCGTCGGCGCCGCGAAGGGCAGCACCCTCGGCAAGAACGTGACCGACGCCCTGAAGGCGTCGGGCATCGAGTCCACCACCGTCGTGGCCCCCGGCAAGAAGTACAAGGGCCTCGTGTTCGACGCCACCGGGATCTCCAGCGCCGCCGACCTCGTGGAGCTGCAGGAGTTCTTCACCCCGGTCCTGCGCCAGCTCGCCGGCTGCGGCCGCGTCGTCGTCATCGGCGGATCCGTCGACGAGGCCGCCGACGAGAGCGCGAAGATCGGGCAGCGCGCCCTCGAGGGCTTCACCCGGTCGCTGGGCAAGGAGGTCGGCGGCGGCTCGACCGTCAACCTGCTCCACGTGTCGAAGGGGGCCGAGAAGGCGCTGGCCTCGACGCTCGGCTTCTTCCTCTCCCCCAAGTCGGCCTACGTCTCGGCCCAGGTCGTCCGCGTGGGCGCCACCGGCATCACCACGGCACCCGTCGTCAAGGACGTCACCCGGCCACTCGCCGGCAAGGTCGCCCTCGTCACGGGCGCCTCGCGGGGCCTGGGTGCCGCCGACATGCGCACTCTGGCCCGTGACGGCGCCACCGTGATCGGGCTCGACGTGCCGCCGCTCGAGGCCGACCTCAAGGCACTCGCCGAGGAGCTGGGCGGTGGCTACGTCGTCGGCGACATCACGTCGCCCGAGGCCCCCGCCGAGATCGCCGCGTACATCAAGGAGCACCACGGCGGCGTCGACATCGTGGTGCACAACGCCGGCATCACGCGCGACAAGCGGCTGCGGAACATGAAGCCCGAGAACTGGAACCTGGTCGTCGACATCTCGGTCGGAGCTCCCCAGCGGATCACCGACCACCTGCTCGACGCGGGCCTCATCAACGACGGCGGCCTGGTCGTCGGCATCGCCTCGATCGCCGGCATCGCGGGCAACAACGGCCAGACCAACTACGCCTCCGCGAAGGCGGGCGTCATCGGCTGGATCCAGGCGCTCGCCGAGCGCGTGGCCGGCGACGGCATCACGGCCAACGTCGTGGCCCCGGGCTTCATGGAGACCGAGATGGTCAAGACGATCCCGCTCGGCATCCGCGAGGCGGGTCGCCGCATGAACTCGATGTCGCAGGGCGGCCAGCCTGTCGACGTGGCCGAGGCGATCACCTGGCTCGCCAGCCCCGGATCCGCGGCCGTCAGCGGCAACGTGATCGGCGTCAACGGCCAGATGCTGCTCGGCGCGTCCTGAGGCCGGTGACGTCATGACCGAGACCCGCACGTTCGAGAACGCCCCGTCGACGCTGCCGCTGATGCTCAAGGCCGCGCTGCCCGCCCTGCCGGTCGTCGGCTCGCTGCCGGGCATCAAGCACGCGTCGGGGTCGGTTCCCGACCTGGTGCTCAAGCGGGCCGGGGTCGCCACCGATCCCGCCCACCTCGACGCCTACCGCGAGATCTGCGGCTTCCCGCGCACCGACGCGCTGCCCGCCACGTACCCGCACATGGCGGCGTTCGCGCTGCACATGGCACTGATGACCGACACGTCGTTCCCGTTCGCCCCGATGGGCCTGGTGCACCTGCGCAACTCGATCACCCAGCTGCGGCCGATCTCGGCCGACGAGCCGCTCGACGTGTCGGTCCGCGCCGATGCACTGCGCCCGCACCCGAAGGGTCGGCTGATCGACGTGCTCACCGAGGTGACGGTCGACGGCGACGTCGCGTGGCGAGAGGTCACGACGCTGTTCTCCCGCGGACGGGGCGGCGCAGCCGAGGAGACGCAGGCACCGCTCGACGGCGTCTCCGCGCCGTCGGGCGTCGTCCACTGGAAGCTCGCCGGGGACCTGGGCCGTCGCTACGGCGCGGTGTCGGGAGATCGCAACCCGATCCACC
>JALRKU010000169.1 GCA_023254755.1 Aeromicrobium sp.
ACGAGGCCAACGGCGAGGACGGCCGGGACGGCGCGGACGACAACCGGTCGTGGAACTGCGGCGTCGAGGGACCGACCGACGATCCCGACGTGCTGGCCCTGCGCCACCGGCAGCGCAGGAACCTGCTCACCACCCTGCTGCTCTCGCAGGGCGTGCCGATGCTGCTGCACGGCGACGAGCTGGGACGCACCCAGGACGGCAACAACAACGTCTACTGCCAGGACGGCCCGATCAGCTGGATGGACTGGGAGCCGGGCGACGACGGACGAGAGCTGCTCGACTTCACCCGCGCCGTCGCCGCGCTGCGCCGCGACCACCCGGTGTTCCGTCGCCGCCGCTTCCTCGACGGTCGGCCGGTGAGCACCCGCTCGCTGGACGGCGCACCCGCCGAGGCGCTGCCCGACGTCGTCTGGCTGACGCCCGACGCGCAGGTCATGACCGACGAGAGCTGGTCGGAGGACTTCGCGCGCAGCGTCGTGGTCTTCCTCAACGGCGACGCGATCGCCGAGCGGGACGAGCGCGGGGAGCGGGTCGTCGACGACTCGTTCCTGCTGGCGTTCAACGCGCACCACGAGGACCTGACGCTGACGATCCCGGCGGTCGACCACGGGGAGCGCTGGCGGGTCGTGGTGGACACGACCACCGGGGCCGTCGAGGCCGAGGACGCGGTCGAGGTCGCGGCGGAGGGACGGATCGAGCTGGGCGCACGGTCGGTCCTGGTGCTCAGGCGGATCGCGTGACCCCGCCGAGCAGCACCTACCGGCTGCAGCTGCACCCCGGCTTCACCTTCGACGACGCCCGGGCCCTCGTGCCGCACCTGGCCCGTCTCGGCGTCGGCGCGCTGTACCTGTCGCCGGTCCTCGACGCCGCGCCCGGCTCGACGCACGGGTACGACGTGACCGACCCGACCCGCCTTCGGCCCGAGCTCGGCGGAGCCGAGGCGTTCCGCTCGTTGACCGACGCCGCGGCGGCGGCCGGCCTCGGCGTCGTCGTCGACGTGGTGCCGAACCACGTCTCGGTCGCGGTGCCGCCCGCCAACCCCTGGTGGTGGTCCGTGCTCCGGGAGGGGCGGGCCTCGCCGTACGCCGGGTACTTCGACATCGACTGGTCGCGCGACCGGCTGCTGGTCCCGGTGCTCGGCGCCGACGCCGACGTGGCCGACCTGCGGGTCGAGGACGGCGAGCTGCGCTACTGGGACCACCGGTTCCCCCTGGCCCCCGGCACCGACGGCGGGACGCCGCAGGAGGTCCACGACCGTCAGCACTACGAGCTGGTCGACTGGCGCCGCGGGAGCACCGAGCTGGGCTACCGCCGCTTCTTCGACGTCACGGACCTCGCGGCGGTGCGCGTGGAGGATCCCGCGGTGTTCGACGACACGCACCGCCAGATCCTGCGCTGGGTCGCCGACGGCGCGGTCACCGGACTGCGCGTCGACCACCCCGACGGGTTGTCGGACCCCGGGGGGTACGCGCGGGCCCTGCGCGACGCGGCGCCCGACGCGTGGATCGTGGTCGAGAAGATCCTGCACCCCGGGGAGCACCTGCCGGCGTCGTGGCCCGTCGAGGGCACGACCGGCTACGACGTGCTCGGGCAGGTGACCGGGGCACTGCTCGATCCCGCCGCCGAGCCCGTGTTCACCGAGCTGGCCGAGCGCCTGGGCGTCCCCACGGACGTCGCCGCCGTCGAGGAGGACGCCCGGCGCATGGTGACCGACCGGATCCTGGTCGCCGAGGTGCGCCGCATCGCCGACCTGCTGGTCGACGTGGCGGTCGAACCCGCGCGCGCCGCCGTCGCCGAGACGATGATCGCCTTCGGCGTCTACCGCTCCTACCTGCCCGAGGGCGCGGAGTCGTGGGCCGCGGCGATCGACCGGGCGCGGTCGCGTCGCCCCGACGTCGGTCCGGCGATCGCGGCACTCGACGACCAGGTGACGGCCGACCCGCACGGCGAGCTCGCAACCCGGATCCAGCAGACGTCGGGCATGGTCGTGGCCAAGGGCACCGAGGACACCACCTTCTACCGCGCGACCCGGTTCGTGGCGCTGAACGAGGTCGGCGGGTCGCCGGCCACCTGGGGCCTGGATCCCGACGAGCTCCATCGGCTGGCCGCGGAGCGCGCGGAGCGCGAGCCCGCGACCATGACCACGTTGACCACCCACGACACCAAGCGCTCCGAGGACACCAGGGCGCGCCTGCTCGCGCTCGCCGAGCTGGGCACGGAGGCCGCCGAGCGGATCGCCTCCTGGAGCGCACGCGCGGGACTGAGCGAGCCGGCGCTCGACCTCCTGGCGTGGCAGACCGTGCTGGCGGCCTGGCCGATCGACGACGACCGGCTGGTCGCGTACCTGCTGAAGGCGGCCAAGGAGTCCAAGCTGCGCACGAGCTGGACCGACCCGGACGAGGGGTTCGAGGCAGAGATCGCCGCGTGGCCCGCCAGGGTCCGCGAGGTGCTCGGCGACGAGGTCGAGGAGCTCGCCCGCCGGCTCGACGAGCCCGGGTTCGTGGTCGGTCTGACGCAGAAGCTCGTGCAGCTGACCGGTCCGGGCGTCCCCGACGTCTACCAGGGCACCGAGCTGTGGGACCGCTCGCTCGTCGACCCCGACAACCGCCGACCGGTCGACCACCGCGAGCGGGCCGCGCTGCTCGACCGGATCGAGGGCGGCGACCTGCCAGCCGTCGACGCGTCGGGTGCCGCCAAGCTGCTGGTGACCCAGCGGGCCCTGACCCTGCGCCGCGACCGCCCCGAGCTGTTCACCGGCTACCGACCCGTCGTCGCCTCCCCGGAGGCGTCGACCCACCTGCTCGCCTTCGCGCGCAGCGACGACCTGGTGGTCGTCGGGACGCGCCTTCCGGTCGCCCTCGAGCGGCGGGGCGGCTGGGGAGCCACGACGCTGCCGCTCGGCGACGGCCTGTGGACCGACGTGCTGACCGGCACGACGCACCCCGGCGGCGACCTGCCGCTGCGCTCGCTGCTCGATCGCTACCCCGTGTCCCTGCTCGTCCGGGAGACGTCGTGATCCCCGCGCTGCGCTCGGGGCGCTGGAGCGTCGAGCGGGTCGTGCCCGCGTCGCCGGACGACGTGTGGGCGGTCCTGACCGACGTCGCCGCGTGGCCGCGGTGGGGCCCGACCGTGTCCCGCGCTCGTCTGGAGCACGAGGGACCGCTGCGCCAGGGCTCCCGCGGGACGGTGTGGACCCCGGTCGGGGTGGGGCTGCCGTTCGTCGTCGACGACCTGCTCCCGGGCCGGTGGTGGTCCTGGCGGGTCGCGGGCGTCACGGCCACGGCGCACTGGGTCGACCCCCATCCCCGGGGCACGGTCGTCGGCATGGACGCACCGGTCTGGGCACCGGGCTACCTCGCGGTGCTCGCCGTGGCGCTGCGCCGCATCGAGGAGATGATGACGCCATGACGCCACGCGTGTGGGCCCTCGACCACGACCGCGTCGCGGTGCGGGTGGGCGGTGTCGACCAGCCGATGCGCAGCTCCGGCGACGGCTGGTGGATCGCCGACCAGGAGCTCGAGCACGGCACCGACTACGCGTTCGTCGTCGAGGGCAACGCCCTTCCCGACCCCCGGTCGCGCTGGCAGCCGCACGGCGTGCACGAGGCGTCGAGGGTCTACGACCACGACCGGTTCGCCTGGACCGACGCGGGCTGGTCGGGCACGCGCCTCCCCGGTGCGGTGCTGTACGAGCTGCACGTCGGCACCTTCACCGCGGGCCGCACGTTCGACGCCGCGATCGAGCGGCTCGACCACCTCGTCGACCTCGGCGTCGACCTGGTCGAGGTGCTGCCGGTGAACTCCTTCGACGGCCCGCACGGCTGGGGGTACGACGGGGTGCTGTGGGGCGCCGTGCAGGAGACGTACGGCGGTCCCGACGGCTTCAAGCGCTTCGTCGACGCGTGCCACGCCCGCGGCCTGGGCGTCGTGCTCGACGTCGTCTACAACCACCTCGGCCCCTCGGGTGCGTACCTGGACCGCTTCGGGCCCTACTTCGCCGGCCAGAACGACTGGGGGCCGGCCCTCAACCTCGACGGGCCGGGATCGGACGAGGTGCGCCGGCTCGTGCTCGACAACGCCCGCGACTGGTTCGTGGAGTTCCACGTCGACGCCCTGCGTCTCGACGCCGTGCACGCCCTCGTCGACCAGAGGGCGTTGACCCTCCTGGAGGAGCTGTCGGAGCGGACCGCCGAGTGGTCGGTCGAGGTGGGGCGTCCGCTGTCCCTGGTCGCCGAGTCGGACCGCAACGACCCCCGGACCGTGGCACCCCGCGACGCCAGCGGTCTCGGCATGGACGCCCAGTGGTGCGACGACGTCCACCACGCGCTCCACGTGCGGCTGACAGGGGAGACCGACGGGTACTACGCGGACTTCGCGGCCCCCGACGCGGTCCCGCGCACGCTGCGCGAGGCGTTCTTCCACGCGGGGACCTGGTCGTCGTTCCGGGAGCGCACGCACGGCCGGCCGGTGGACCTGACGACGACGCCGGGGCACGCGTTCGTCGTCTACCTGCAGGACCACGACCAGGTCGGCAACCGGGCGACGGGCGACCGGCTCTCCGCCACGGTCCCTGCTGACCTGCTGGCCTGCGGCGCGGCGGTCGTCCTGCTCGGGCCGTTCACGCCGATGCTGTTCATGGGCGAGGAGTGGGGCGCGAGCACGCCGTGGCAGTTCTTCGCCTCGTTCCCCGACGAGGACCTGGCCGAGGCCGTGCGGTCCGGTCGCCGCCGCGAGTTCGGCCGCCACGGGTGGGGCGAGTCCGAGGTCCCCGACCCGATGGACCCGGCGACGCTCGAGCGATCGACCCTCGACTGGACGGAGCTCGACCGCGACGACCACCGCAGGCTCCTGGAGCTGCACCGCTCGCTGATCGCGCTGCGCCGCGCCCACCCGGCGCTGAGGGCACCGTCGCTCGCGCCGGGCGACCACGCGGTCGAGGAGGTCGACGGGGTCCTGACGATGCACCGCCGCGGCTACCGGGTCGAGGTCAACTGGACGGCCGCGACGTTCCGCGTCGTCGGTCCCGACGGGGTGACGCTGCTCTCCTCGCCCTGACGCCCGGGCCCGTGGGCTCGGGCGGCTGCAACACTGGCCGCATGGCCACCCACCCCTCGAAGGACCCGCAGGTGCTCGCCGGACGTCCGTTCCCGCTGGGCGCCCACCCGGAGGCCGGTGGGGTGAGGTTCGCGGTCTCGTCCAGCGTCGCGGACCGCGTCGAGCTCTGCCTGATCGACGACGACGGCGCGGAGCGCCGCATCGAGCTCACCGAGCGCACGTTCGGCGTGTGGCACGGCCTGGTGCCGGGGGTGCTCCCCGGGCAGAAGTACGGCTATCGCGTGCACGGTCCGTACGACCCGAGCCGCGGCTACCGCTGCAATCCCCAGAAGCTGCTGCTCGACCCGTACGCCCGCCGGGTGGCGGGCGGTCTCACCGACCTCGACGCCGCCGTCGCGTACGGCGACGAGCCGGAGGGCACCGAGCCGTCGACGGTGGACTCCCTCGGCTCGGTGCCGCTGGGCGTCGTGACGAGCCCGGGCGGCCCCGACACCGGGACCAAGCCCGAGGTCCCGTTCGAGGAGACCGTGATCCTCGAGACGCACGTGCGCGGCTTCACGCAGCTGCACCCCGACGTCCCCGAGGAGCTGCGCGGCACCTACCTGGGGCTGGCGCACCGGTCCGTCATCGAGCACCTGCTGCGCCTCGGCATCACCGCCGTCGAGCTGCTGCCCGTCCAGTCGTTCACCGACGAGCCCTCGCTGATCCGGTCGGGCCGGTCGAACTACTGGGGCTACTCGCCGCTGGCCTACTTCGCTCCGTACGCCGGCTACGCGACCGAGCCCGGACGCGAGGTCGAGGAGTTCCGCACGATGGTCGCCGCGCTCCACGCGGCCGGCATCGAGGTCATCGTCGACGTGGTCTACAACCACACCTGCGAGGGCGGGCCCGACGGACCGGCGCTGAGCCTGCGCGGCCTCGAGGCTCCGGCGTACTACTGGCACGACGCCGACGGCCACATGGCCGACATCACCGGCTGCGGCAACACGCTCGAGTCGGGGTCGCCGACGGTCGTCCGCCTGGTCACCGACTCGCTGCGCTACTGGGCGACCGAGCTCGGCGTCGACGGGTTCCGCTTCGACCTCGCCAGCACGATGGGCCGTCCGAGCGGAGGAGAGTTCGACCGCGACGCGATGCTGCTGACGGCCATCGCGACCGATCCCGTGCTGTCGCGCTGCAAGCTCATCGCCGAGCCGTGGGACGCGACCGGCGAGGGCTACCAGGTCGGCAAGTTCGGGGCGCAGTGGGCCGAGTGGAACGGCATGTACCGCGACACCGTCCGCGACTTCTGGCGCGGTGCCACCGGCGTGGCCGACCTGGCGTGGCGCATGTCGGGCTCGGCCGACCTCTACGACCACACGTTCCGGCGGCCCTGGCAGTCGATCAACTTCGTCACGGCGCACGACGGGTTCACGCTGCGCGACCTGGTCAGCTACGACCACAAGCACAACGAG
>JALRKU010000270.1 GCA_023254755.1 Aeromicrobium sp.
TGATGGCGGCGGCCAGCGCGTCGGGACGCCGCGAGGACACGATCCAGTAGGGCGTGGGGTCGCTCGGGTCGTCGACCGTCACGAGGACGCCGCGGTCGAGATAGGGCCGAGTGACGAGGTGGGCCCGCACGTCGGCGTCGACGCCCATGCGGCGGCGGTAGTCGACGCGATGCAGGGCCTCGGCCGTGCCCAGGTGCTGCTCGTCGAGGAACGCCGGACCGACCCGGAGCCCGTCGCCGGTGCGCGTGACGGTCACGGCGCCGTAGCGCGCGACGACGGCGACCGCCCCGACGAGGACGACCAGAGCGGCGACGACGGCGGCGACGCGGGTCGTGGCGACCAGGACGATCCAGCCGCTGACGGCGGCGAGCACGGCGCACGCGACCCACCAGGACGCAGGGGGCGTGAGGCGCTCACGGTAGGTGGTCACGACCCCAAGGGTATGTCCGGCCGCGCACGGCCGCAGGTAGGGTCGAACGCATGCCCGAGGTCTCGATCCGCCGACTCGATCCTGAGCTTCCTCTGCCCGCGTACGCCCGGCCGGGCGACGCCGGGGCGGACCTGCTCAGCGCGGTCGACGTGCTGGTCGCGCCGGGGGAGAGGGTGCTGGTCCCGACCGGCGTCGCGATCGCCCTGCCCGACGGCCTCGCGGCCTTCGTCCACCCGCGATCGGGGCTCGCGCTGCGGCACGGCCTGTCGATCGTCAACACGCCCGGCACGATCGATGCCGGGTACCGCGGTGAGATCAAGGTCCTGCTGATCAACCACGACCGCAGCACCGCCGTGCGCATCCACCGTGGTGACCGCATCGCACAGCTCGTCGTCCAGCGCGTCGAGCACGTCACCTTCGTCGAGGTCGACGAGCTCGACGAGACCGAGCGAGGCGCCGGTGGCTACGGGTCCACGGGCGTCGACACACGACCGCCGGCGGCGCCGGTAGGGGGAGAGAACCACTGATGGCGATCCTGCGCCGCAAGAAGACCGAGTCCGCCGACGAGATCGCCGCCGAGACCGAGGCCCACGAGGGGGCGGGACCCGTCTCGCCACGAGCCGCCGGACCCTGGGACGTCACTGAGCGCGACACCGACGACCCGGCCTACGTGGATCTCGGCGCGCTGCGCGTCCGCGGTCGCGCGGGGATGGAGATCCGGCTGCAGTCCGACGGTCCGGAGGACCGCATCGGCGCCGCGCTCGTCGTGACCGAGGACGCCGCGATGGAGCTGAGGGCGTTCGCCGGCCCGCGGTCGCCGGGGCAGTGGGAGGTCGTCCGCGACGACCTGGTGGCCGAGGTCGAGCGGCTCGAGGGGGAGTGCGTGCAGTCCGACGGGCCCTTCGGCCCCGAGCTCCACGTCCGCATCCCCGTCACGCTCGACGACGGCCAGCCGGGCGTGCAACCGAGCCGGATCGTCGGCGTCGACGGACCGCGCTGGATGCTGCGGGCGACGCTGCTCGGCCGGGCAGCGCTCGAGCCGTCCGACGACGGCGTGCTCATCGACACGCTGCGCGACGTCGTCGTGGTGCGGGGACCCGAGGCGATGGCCGCCCGGGAGCCACTTCTGCTCACCCCTCCCGAGTCCGCGGTCGCCCCGGGCGCCGACGTAGACTGAAGGCATGGCACGACTCCTGGGTCGCGTACGCGACCGCTCCACCGTCGACGACCTCGACGACCAGGAGCTGCGCGACGACTCCGCCAAGGCCGGCTGCGGCCTCATCTCGGCGTGCAACGACCGCGCGGTGGTCACGATCCACGGCGAGCTGCGCTCGGTCACGCTGCGGCCGACCGACGGCGTGCCGGCACTCGAGGCCGAGCTGTACGACGGGTCCGAGGCGGTCACGCTCGTGTGGCTCGGGCGGCGTCGTATCGTCGGCGTCCAGGCCGGAGCGCGCCTGACGGCGCACGGCCGCATCGGTCGCCGCCGCAGCGAGCGCATCATCTACAACCCGCGCTACGAGCTCGACGCCTGACTCGATGACGTCGTCGCCCGCCGAGCCGGGTCGGCCCGCCGACCTGTCGACCGTCGAGCAGGTCGTGCGCGCCCAGCTGGCCAAGGCGCTGGGTGGTCGTCGCGGCATCCTCGAGGGTGCGGTCCCGACCGCGCTCTTCACGATCCTGTTCCTCACGACCCACGACCTGAGACTCTCGCTCGTCGTCAGCGTCGCGGTCGCCGTCCTCGCCGTCGTCATGCGGCTCGCCCAGCGCTCCACGGTCCAGTTCGCCCTGAACGCCCTGTTCGGCATCGCGATCGCCGCGGTCTTCGCCGCGCGCGCGGCCGGTGGCGACGGCACGCCGGAGGACGCGGCCCGGGCGTTCTTCACGCCGGGGATCCTGTACAACGCCGCCTACGCGGCCGTCCTCGTGCTCACGATCGCGGTCCGCTGGCCGTTGGTCGGGTTCCTCGTCGGCAGCGTCGCCGGCGACCCCACGGCATGGCACCGGGACCGGCCCCTCGTGCGACTGTGCTCGACCCTCACGTGGATCCTCGCCGCGCCCTGCATCCTGCGCGTCGCGGTGCAGGGCCCGCTCTGGCTGGATCACCAGGTGGGCCTGCTCGGCGCGTCGAAGATCGCGATGGGCTGGCCGCTGCAGGTCGCGGCGTTCGCCGCGATGGGCTGGGTCCTCAGCCGCAACAGCACCCCGGCCGACGCCGGGACCCTCGACGCGCTGACCGTCGACGAGACCCCTGGAGAAGAGAGAGCACGATGACCGCGTACTGGATCTCGGTGTACCAGGAGATCACGGACGAGGCGAAGCTCGCGGCGTACGCCGAGCTCGCCGGCCCGGCGCTGACCGGGGCGGGCGGGCGCTTCCTCGCCCGCGGGCTGCCGGAGCACACGTACGAGGCCGGTCGGGTCACTCGCACCGTGCTCATCGAGT
>JALRKU010000314.1 GCA_023254755.1 Aeromicrobium sp.
GGTCGGATGCGCGGCTGCTCGACCTCGACGACCCGGCGGTCACCGAGGGCCTCGGCGATCCACTCGGTGGCCGCGCGACGCCACTCCGGATCGGCGACGCGTTCCGAGAACGGCCTGGTCATGGCCTCAGCGTAGGCCGACGTCACGGCCTGCGGCCTGGGATCGGCGCGCCTACGATGAAGGAATGGGCATCCGTCGAGCAGCCGCGAACCGGGCAGGCACCGCACTCGCTCCGAAGTACACGGGAGGTCTGGCCCGCACCGTGCTCGACCGGGCGATCGACGGCGTCGGCCCGCTGCGGTCGGCCGCCGCGTCCGCCGACGACCGGCTGATCCAGCACGAGGGCGACGTCGAGCGCACGATCGCGTCCCTGGTGCGCCGCCACGCCGCGCTGGCGGGCGCGCACGGCTTCGTCACCAACCTGGGCGGCCTCGCCACCTACGCCGCGACGATCCCGGCCAACGTCGTGGGGGTCATGCTCGTGCAGTGCCACCTGGTCGCCGGCGTCGCCCACCTGCGGGGCTACGACCTCGACGACCCGCGCGTGCGCAACGCGATCCTGGCCTGTCTGCTCGGCGAGGACCACGTGAAGCACCTGGTGCGCAAGAAGCGTCTGCCGTCGACGCCGATGGGCCTCGCCACCGCTCCGTCCCACGCCCCCGGCGTCGACCAGCTGCTCGGCCGCGAGGTCGTCAGCGAGGCCCTGGCGCGTGCTGCCGGCAAGCGCGCCGTCTCGTTCGTCGCCCGCAAGATCCCGATCGTCGGCGGCGGCGTCGCCGCCTCCAACGACGCCCTCGCCACCTGGCAGATCGGCCAGTACGCCACCGACCAGCTCAAGGAGCGGCGGGTCCGGCGCTGAGCGTGGGCGGTTTACCACGTGGACGTGGTATTCGGGCGCTTAGCTACGTGCGCACGCGTAGCCAAGCGCCGGTTTACCACGTGAACGTGGTGTTCATGCCCTTGGCTACGTCTGCACGCGTAGCCAAGCGCTGATTTACCACGTGAACGTGGTAATCCGTCACGCCAGCGCGCGCACGACGGCGGAGGCGGGGGTGCGGCCGAGGTGGCGGGCCATCCAGGCGGAGGTGGCGGCGAGGGCGGGGAGGTCGACGCCGTGCTGGATGCCGAGGCCGTCGAGCAGCCAGACCAGGTCCTCGGTGGCCAGGTTGCCGGTGGCGCTCTCGGCATAGGGGCAGCCGCCGAGGCCACCGGCCGACGCGTCGAAGGTGGCGACGCCGTGCTGGAGCGCCACGACCGTGTTGGCCAGCGCCTGCCCGTAGGTGTCGTGGAAGTGCATCGCGAGGCGGTCGACGCCGACGCCCTCGGCCGCGAACGCCTCGAGCAGCACCGCCACGTGGCCGGCCGTGCCGACGCCGATCGTGTCGCCCAGCGACAGCTGCGAGGCGCCGAGGTCGAGGAGCCGGCGGCCCACCTGGACGACCTGCTCGACCGGCACGTCGCCCTCCCACGGGTCGCCGAAGCACATCGACACGTACGCCCGCACGTCCAGCCCCGCCTCGACGGCCCGCCGCACCGTCGGCTCGAACATCGCGAACTGGTCCTCGAGCGTGCTGTTCAGGTTCTTGCGCGCGAACGTCTCGGTGGCGCTGCCGAACACCGCGACGTGCCGCACGCCCGCCTCGAGGGCCCGGTCGAGCCCGCGCTCGTTGGGCACCAGCACCGGCAGCGGGACGGGACCGTCGAGCGGCAGCCGCGCCACCAGCTCGGCCGCGTCGGCCAGCTGCGGGACCCACCGCGGATGCACGAATGACGTGGCCTCGACCACCGGCAGACCCGCCGCCAGCAACCGCTCGACCAGCTCGAGCTTGACCTCCAGCGGCACGGTGGCCGACTCGTTCTGCAACCCGTCGCGCGGCCCGACCTCGTAGATCGTCACGCGCTCCGGCAGCCCCGGCAGCGGGTGGCTCATCTAGTCGACTCCTCGACGAGAAAGAGCAGGTCCCCCAGCGCGACCTGCGCCCCGGGCGCGGCCGCCACCGAGGTGACCGTGCCGTCGAACGGGGCCGTGAGGGCGTGCTCCATCTTCATCGCCTCGACCGTGCCCAGCACGTCGCCCGCCGACACGGCGTCACCCTCCGCGACCCGCACCTCGACCACCGCGCCGGGCATCGGCGCCGTCACCGAGCCCGTCGCCTCGGCCTCGTGCTCGGCGCCGTCGGGACGACGGAACACGTGCCGCTGTCCGTGCACCGCGAGCTCGACGGAGTAGCGCGACACCTGCGCGACGGCGGTCATCCGCTCGCCGTCGACCGACAGGACGAGCCGGGTCGCGCCGTCGAGGCGCTCGACCTCGAGCTCGCGCACCTCGAGGCCGTCGGCTCGACCGCGGTGACGATCGACGGGCACGATGCGGTCGAGCATGACCCGCGCCGGGGCCGGCGGACCGCCGAGGCGCCAGCCGTCGGCCTGCCACGGACCCGTCCCACGGCCCACCTCCTCGCGCACCTGCGCCCACGCCGCGACGGCGCGCGCGACGTCGACCGACGGCGCCGGCACCTCGGACCGGTCGAGCCACGCCGTCTCGACGGCCGCGTCGCGGAACTCGTCGGTGGCGGCCAGCGCCCGCAGGAACCCGACGTTCGTCGTGAGCCCGAGGATCGTGGTGTCGTCGAGCGCGGCGACCAGTCGGCGCCGCGCGTCCTCGCGATCGCTGCCGTGCACGACCACCTTGCCGAGCATCGGGTCGTACGCCGTGCTGACGACCTGGCCGGACTCCAGCGCCTGGTCGACCCGCACCCCGTCGGCCCACCGCACCAGCGTCGCTGTGCCCGCCTGCGGCAGGTACCCGCCGAACGCGTCCTCGGCGTAGACCCGCGCCTCCATCGCATGACCGTGGATCCGCAGGTCGTCCTGCGTCAGCCCCAACGGCTCACCCGCCGCGACGCGCAGCTGGAGCTCGACCAGGTCGAGGTCACCCAGGATCGCCTCGGTCACGGGGTGCTCGACCTGCAGTCGGGTGTTCATCTCGAGGAAGTAGAACTCCCCGCTCTCGACGTCGAGCAGGAACTCGACCGTGCCGGCG
>JALRKU010000361.1 GCA_023254755.1 Aeromicrobium sp.
AGTTCGCCGACGAGTTCCACGGCGAGCTGCAGTTCGACAAGCCCTACCTGCTGGCGATGGCCAACGCCGGGCCCGGCACCAACGGCTCGCAGTTCTTCATCACCCTCGTGCCGACCGCCTGGCTCAACCGCAAGCACACCATCTTCGGCGAGGTCACCGACCCCGAGAGCCGCAAGGTCGTCGACGCGATCGGCGCCGTGCGCACCGACGGCTTCGACGTGCCGGTCGAGCCGGTCGTCATCGAGTCGGTCACCATCGACCGGACATGACGTCCGGCCCGCCGGAGCAGCGCTGCTACCGGCACCCCGAGCGCGAGGCGTACATCTCCTGCCAGCGCTGCGAGCGGCCCATCTGCCCGCAGTGCATGAACGACGCGTCGGTGGGCTTCCAGTGCCCCGAGTGCGTCAAGGAGGGCGCGAAGTCGGTGCGCGCTCCGCGCACCATGGCCGGCGGTCGGCTCTCGGCCGACACGGGTCGCGTCACGCTGGGCCTCATCGCGGTCAACGTCGTCGTCTTCCTGCTGCAGCTGGCCACGGGTGACTCCGACGGCGTCGTGTTCCGCGAGGGCGCGATGCTCGGCGGCACCGCCGCGACGCTCGACGGCGACGTGCTCACCGGCGTGGCCGATGGCGGCTACTGGCGCCTGGTCACGGCGGCCTTCCTGCACGCGGGCGTGCTGCACCTGGCCTTCAACATGATCGCCCTGTACCTGTTCGGGCCGTTCGTCGAACGGGCCCTCGGAGCCGCGCGCTTCCTGGTCGCCTACCTGGCGATGGCCGTCGTGTCGTCGGTGTTCGTGTACGTGCTGACGCCGCCCTTCACGCCCACCGTCGGCGCGTCCGGAGCCGTGTTCGGGCTCATCGCCTTCGCCCTGGTGCTGCTGGTCAAGGCACGCCAGGACGTGTCGCAGCTGCTCGTGCTGCTCGCGATCAACGTCGCGCTCAGCTTCCGCGACGGCGTGAGCTGGCAGGGCCACCTGGGCGGGTTCGTGGCTGGCTTCGTGCTGGCCGCCTCGGTGGCGTACGTCCCTCGCGAACGTCGTCAGGCGGCGCAGGTCGGCGTGCTGGCGCTGCTCGCGGTCGCGTCGGTGGTAGCGGTCGTGCTGCGCACGGCCGCGCTCACGGGCTGATCGTCCACAGCCCCGTCCACAGGTCGTGGACAACTACACCGGTGTAACTCACTCCCACTTCATTGCGAAGCCGAACGCCGCGACGATGAAGCCCATGCCGATCACCAGGTTCCAGTTGCCCAGGTCGGCGTACCACTGCAGCCACTTCGGGTAGCTGTCGACCTGCCCGTTCACGACGTAGAAGACCACGATGTACAGCAGGCCGACGACGCCCGACGTGACCATGGCGGGCCCGGCCCATCGGTTGCCGATGCGCTGCGGCTTGGGGCTGGTGTCTCGGGCCACGGTTCCTCCGGTGGAGTGGTACGTCGTGAGGTGGTCGCGACTAGCCTAGAGGGCGAGGGTCGACGCCCCGCCAGGACGTCGCCGAACAGGAGGACGCCGGATGGGGCTGTCGACGCGCCGCGGCGCTCACGCCCAGCAGCGCTGGCCCTTGTCCGTCATGGCGATCGCCGCGGCCACCGGCTTCCTGTTCGTGGTCGCCGCGGTCAACGCCGACGGGTCCGACCTGAGACCGTCCGGCGGCGACGTGTCGTCGCTGCTCGCCGAGCGCAGCCGCGAGGTCGACCGGCAGCAGGACCACGCGCGCGACCTGCGGCGCGAGGTCGACGCCCTGTCCGAGGGCGTGTCCACCGGTCCCATCGACGAGCTGCAGCGGGCGGCTCAGGACCTGGTCGGCGTCACCGGACTCACCAAGGTGTCGGGCCCCGGCGTCACCGTCGTGCTGACCGACGCACCCCACAGCGCGCAGCGACCCGGACTCGATCCCAACCTGCTGGTCGTCCACGAGCAGGACATCCAGGCCTTCGTGAACGCGCTGTGGTCCGGCGGAGCCGAGGCGGTGTCGCTGCAGGGACAGCGCCTCATCTCGACCACCGGCATCAAGTGCGTCGGCAACACGGTGCTCCTCGACGGCGTGCCGTACTCGCCGCCGTACGCGATCACCGCGGTCGGCGACGTCAGCGGGATGCTCGAGTCGCTCGACGCGACGCCGGAGACGGTGACCTACGCCGACTACAGCCGCGAGCACCAGCTCGGGCTCGACGTCAGCACGGTCGCCGACACGACGGTGCCCGCCTACGCCGGGACGATCTCGTTGCGCTACGCCCAGGCGGTCACCGACGACTGAGAGCCCTATGTCAAGCCGCCTCCTGTTGGAGGGTGGTGAGGCGGCCGTGGAGTTCGGGGTCGTAGGGCTGGTGGTCGTGCCAGCAGCGCCAGAGGATCCGTGTCCAGCCTTGAGCGAGGATGCGGGCGGCGTGGGGGTGTCGACAGCCGCGTGAGCGGGCGCGGTCGTAGGTGTCGCGGGCCCAGGCGTTGGCTCGGGGGGTGTCCTGGGCCCAGTCGATGAGAGCTGATCGGAGCTGTTTGTTGCAGCCCTGGCGGTAGGCGACGGTGAGGTGCTTGCCTGATTGCCGTGTTGATGGTGCGACGCCGGCAGCTGCCGCGAGCGCGGCGGCGTCGGGGAACCTGGCTCTGCAGTCGCCCATCTCAGCGAGCAGGGTGGCAGCGCGGACCGTTCCGGCGCGGGGTAGTGATTGGAAGATCGGTCCGTCGGCGTGGGCGAGTAGAGCTTCTTTGATCCGTGTCTCGAGCTCGTCTTGTTGTCGGCGCAGGCTGGTCAGCAGGTCGACGAGGCTGAGCACGATGATCTCGCTGGCCTCGGCCGCTGGGCCGGTGAGGCGTCCGGTTGCTGCATCGTTCAGGTGGTGGACCAGGCGGGCAGGGGTGTGGCGGCCGCAGTAGGCGTTGGCCTTGAGCCAGTGCGCCATCCGCAGCTCGCTGAGCCAGGCGGCCTTAGCCTCGGAGGGAAACCGGCGCAGGAACGTCAGACTGATGGCGATGTCGAGCTGGCTGAACAGCCCGATCGCGCCAGGGAAGTTGTGCTGCAGCACCGCCAACAGCTGGTTGTGGACCGCGACCCGATGGTCGATCAGGTCGCGGCGGGCACGGACCAGCATCCGCAGCGCGATCGTCTCGCCGGTGTCGGGGCGCACGACTGCCCACCTGCTGGCATCGGTGCGCAGCGCATCAGCCAGCACGAACGCGTCGAACCTGTCGTCCTTGTTGCCGGCACTGCCATAGCGGGCGCGCAGCGACGTGACCTGCCGAGCCGAGATCACCACGACCTCGAACCCGTCACGGATCAGCTGTTCGACCACCGGGCCGTCACCACGTTCGATCCCGACCCGCTCGACTCCGTGACGGCGCAGCAGCGCTGTGACCTTGGCCAGTCCCGGCCGCGAGTGCGGCACCGTGACTTCCTCGATCCGCTCGCCGACATCGTCGACGACGCAGACCGCGTGATGCTGCCAGGACCAGTCGATCCCGGCATAAGTGGGCGTAGCCTCCATGATGTGCTCCTTCCGTTTGCCCACGGATCCAGCACTCCGGTCCGGGACGTGACGGTCGGTCGCTCACTGCGGCGCTCCAGGCCCGACAACAGCCCTGGCGCATAGCCCTATGGCCGATCTGCACGTCCCGGACCACCAAGCCCTGCAACTCTCAGCCAGGTCATCACCAACAGCGTGACGGGCTCAGCTCGGCAGTGACCCGATGGCCCGGGGTGCAGACAAGAGAACTACTCCTGTCTGCCCCCAAACGTCCACCAGTGAGGCTCAGCCCCCGTCGACGATCGTCCCGCCGTCCTCGTCGGTGCCCGGATCCGGCTCGTCGGGCTTGGCCGACACCGTCAGCGTCACCGTGGTGCCGCGGGCGACGACCTGGCCGGCGCTGACGCTCTGGCGCGTCACGATGCCGGCGTCCTCGGTCGCGGCCGGGTCCTCCTGCGTCGTGACCTTGAGGCCGGCGTCCTCGAGCGCCTTCTTGGCGTCGGCCAGCTCCATGCCCTCGACGTTGGGCACGGTGGACTGACCACGCGACACGATGACGGTGACGGTGGAGCCCACGTCGATCTTCTCGCCGGCCGGAGGGTTGGTGTTGAGGACGCGTCCGGCCTCGGCGGAGCCGTCGGCCTCCTCCTTCTTGACCTTGAGGCCGAGCTCCTCGAGACGGTCCTTGGCGCTGTCGTAGGAGAAGTCCTGGACGTCGGGCACCGTGACCTGCTCAGGGCCGCTGCTCACGACCAGCTGGACCGTGCTGCCCTCCTCGACGTCGGTGCCCTCGGGCGGGTCGGTCTCGATGGCCCGTCCCTCGGCGATCTCGGCGTCGGCGCGCTCCTGGACCTCGACCTGGAACCCGGCCTCGGTCAGGAGTCGCTCGGCGACCTGCTGCTCCTTTCCTGCGACGGCCGGCACGGCTGCCGTGGCGACGTCCTCCTGGCCGTCCTGGGTGAGCAGCCAGATGCCGCCGATCACCGCGGCGAGCAGCAGCAGACCCGCGAGCACCGCGATCCACGCGCGACCGCCGCGCTCGTCGTCGTCCTCGTCGGGCACGGCCCGTCGGGCTCCCGGCTGGGTCGTGGTGGGTCGGGCGGCCGCGACCGCCGGGGCCACGGCAGTGGCCGCACCGGCGAGCGCGGTGGCCTGCTCGGGGGCGTCGACCGAGCCGCCGGCGAGGACCAGCTGCAGGTCGTCGCGCATGTCGGCCGCGCTCTGGTAGCGGTCCTCGACGCGCTTGGCGAGCGAGCGGGCGACGATGCGGTCGATCGACACGCTGACGTCGGGGTTGAGCTGCGACGGAGGCTTGGCCTCCTCGCGCACGTGCTGGTAGGCCACCGAGACGGGGCTCTCGCCGACGAACGGCGGTCGGCCGGTGAGCAGCTCGTACAGCAGGCAGCCGGTGGAGTAGATGTCGCTGCGGGCGTCGACGGTCTCGCCTCGCGCCTGCTCCGGCGACAGGTACTGGGCGGTGCCGATGACGGCGGCGGTCTGCGTCATGGCCGACGACGTGTCGGCGATGGCCCGGGCGATGCCGAAGTCCATCACCTTGACCTGGCCGGACGGCGTGACCATCACGTTGGCCGGCTTGATGTCGCGGTGCACGAT
>JALRKU010000408.1 GCA_023254755.1 Aeromicrobium sp.
CGAAGATCCCGACCATCCCGGGGGCGGGCAGGGCCTTCTCGACCCGCCAGAGGAAGTCGTGCCGGAGCTCCTCGGGCGTCGGCTTCTTGAACGCCGTGATCGCCAGGCCCTGCGGATCGACGAGACCGGCGACGTGACGCATGATGCCGCCCTTGCCGGAGGTGTCCATGCCCTGGAGCAGCAGGAGCACCTTGCGATCGCCGTCGTCGACCCGCCCGTGGGCGAACAGGCGCTCCTGCAGGTCGGAGAGCTCGCCGGCGAGGGCCGACAGTGCAGCGGCCGCCTCCGCCTTGCCGGCGTCGAACCCCGGCGTGTCCCGCGAGTCGATCGCGGCGAGGTCGACGGGGCCAACGGTGCGCAGTCGGTCCGAGAGCGACGTCATGGTCGCAGCCTACGATCACGTCATGGCAGCCGTCCCGTCCGCGCCCGACCTCGAGCAGCTCTACGCCTACCCCGACGTCGACCGACCCTGGGTGCGCACCGACTTCGTCGCCACCCTCGACGGCGCCGCCTGGACCGGCGAGGGCACGTCGGGGGCCCTGGGCGGCGACGCCGACAAGGCGGCCTTCTCGATGATGCGGTCGCTGGCCGACGTCGTGGTCGTCGGCGCCGGCACCGCCCGCACCGAGGGCTACCGCCCGCTCACCCCCGCATCGGTCGACCAGACGGTGCGCGAGCGCCACGGGCTCGCTCCCGCGCCGGTCCTGGTGGTCGTGTCACGGTCGCTCGACGTGCCCGACTCCCTGGCCGACGGGGGCGCCGTCATCGTCACGTCGCGGGCAGCGCCCCCGGCCCGGCTGACCGACCTGCGCGGACGCACCGAGGTGCTCCAGCACGGCGACGACGCGATCGACTGGCCCGCGGTGCTCCACGACTTCGCCGCCCGTGGCTGGAACCGCGTCCTGTGCGAAGGCGGACCCTCCCTGCACGGCGACCTTCTCGCCGCCGACCTGGTCGACGAGGTGTGCCTCACGATCGCCCCGGTCGTGGCCGCCGGCGACGCGTCGCGCATCGCGCACGGTCGCTCCGCGCTCGACCGACCGGCTCGTCTGGGGCACGCCGTCGCGGTCGGCGACGTCCTGCTGACACGCTGGACGCTGGATCGCCCGTAGGCTGGTGCTCCCGACGGAAGGAATGTCGATGTACGACGTCGCCCTGCTCGTCGAGCGGGCCCTCGAGCCGCTCGACGTCGACCAGATCATCTCGCTCCACGAGGGCCTCGACGACACGGTCCGCTACCACGTGGTGCTGCCTGTCGAGAGCTCCGCGGCCATCATCGCGGCCTCCCTGGGCGCGCTGAGCGGTGGCCAGATGCTGCCCGTCGCCGAGCCCGAGGTGCTCGACGACGTGCAGGACGAGATCGTCCGGTCCGGCCAGGAGGAGCTCGACGCCACCCTCGCGCTCTTCACGAGCCGCGGGCAGGAGGCCACCGGTCGTCTCACCGAGGACGATCCGGTCGACGCCCTCGCCGCCGTGGTCAAGGAGACGTCGTCGAGCGAGGCGATCATCCTCACCGAGCCGCACATCGTGCAGGAGTTCTTCCACGTCGACTGGACGTCGAGGGCCAAGCGACGCCTCGACGTGCCGACCCTGCACCTGCTCGAGCACGTGCCGCTCGACGCCCAGCGCTGACGGCGTCGAAGCGACCTTGCCCCTCGCCGTAGGCTGGAGTCATGGCGCACGAGGTGGAGAAGACCGACGAGGAGTGGCGTGCCGAGCTGAGCCCGGCCGAGTTCAAGGTGCTGCGTCAGGCCGGCACGGAGCGACCGTTCTCGTCACCGTTCGAGACCGACACCACCGAGGCGGTCTACGCCTGCCGCGCCTGCGGCTCCGAGCTGTTCCGCAGCGACACCAAGTTCGACGCGCACTGCGGCTGGCCGGCGTTCTACGCACCGCTCGCCGAGGACCGCGTCGAGAAGTTCCTCGATGCCCGTGCCGGCCTTGGCCGACACGTCGACGAACATCGTCTCGCCGCCGTACTCCTCGGTCACCAGTCCGTATTCGGTGAGCTGGCCGCGAACCTTGGCCGGGTCCGCCTCGGGCTTGT
>JALRKU010000491.1 GCA_023254755.1 Aeromicrobium sp.
TGTCGTCGGCGATGAGCTCGGCGCCGAAGCGCTCGGCCTGGGCGCGCAGCTTGTCCATGAGCTCGGGGCCCATGATGCCGTCGGGCCACCCGGGGAAGTTCTCGACGTCGGTGGTGTTCATCAGCGCGCCACCGGCCGTGACCGAGCCCTCGAAGACGAGAGGCTCCAGGTTGGCCCGCGCGGCGTAGATCGCGGCCGTGTACCCCGAGGGGCCGGAGCCGATGATGATCAGGTTGCGGACGTCCGACATGGTTCTCCTCGTCGAGGACTTGCTGGTGGATGTGCTGGTGCCAACGCAGTCTAGGTCGTCGGTATTCCAGCACTCACGACCGACCGCGGACGCCGATCTCCCGGATCTCGCCCACGTACTCGCCGTCGGTGTCCTCGGGCAGCGACCGCAGCCACACGACGACGTATCGGGTCACGACGTCGGAGGCCAGCGACACGGTCGTGTCGACCCCGGCGTCGTCGACGACGGCGGCCCGGCGGAGCCCGCGCAGCGTGCGCGGCGGGCCCGTGGCGTCGTCGGGGGCGACGAGGACGGACAGGTCCGTCGGCCGGCCGGCCAGCCGGACACGCACGCTCGACAGCTCACGCGGACCGCCGAGGTCGACCAGGAGGCCGACGCCGCCCTTGAGCCCGCCGAGGTCGGGCCGACCGAAGTAGCGCGACGTGCGCCAGCCGGTGCGCTCGTCGCCGTCGATCGCCAGCGGAGCGAGGTCGGAGTTCTCCTCGCCGTCGGTGCCCTGGGGGTCGAAGTCGGCGACGGCACGGATCGGCAGGGCTCGCACGGGCGACGAGTCGTCGATCGACGTGCCCTCGTCGTCGATCGACCGGCCCACCAGGAAGGCGAGAACCGAGGCGACGAGGAGTGCGCCCACGACGCCGGTGAGGACCAGCGCGCGGTCGCCCTTGGTGGCCTTGCGGCCCACCTCGACGGCGCGCTCGACCCGGGTGGGCGGGGGCGGCTCGTACGCCTTGGGCCGGCGTCGGGGCGGCTCGAGCCCCGGGGGCGGCCCCGCAGGCACGATCACGGGGTCGAGGCGCAGCAGGTCGGGCGACGAGACGCCGGCGAGTGAGGGCTGGTCGTCGACCAGGTCGTCGTCCTCTCCCGCCAGACGCAGCGCGCGGGCGACGTCGATCGCGCGGGTCAGGGGACGCTCGTGGTGACGTGGCGGGCGACCGAGCACCCGGTCGCACACCGTGTCGACGTCGCGGGCCACGCCGGCGCGGACCTGGCGCGGCCGCAGCAGCCGGCCGTGCTCCGTGGGTGCGGCACGCAGCCCGTCGACGGACCCACCGGGCCACCGGCTGGTCAGGCTCGCGTAGAGCAGACGGCCCAGCGCTGCCACGTCGGCGCGCTCGTAGGCCGCGAGATCCTCCGCCGAGTCGTGGTGGTCGGCGGGCGCGAGGGCCGTGGCCACGCCGAGGCCGACGATCCGCACGGCACCCGACTGCTTCAGCAGCACCTGGTGCGGCGTGAGGCGCCGGTGGTGCACCCCGGACTCGTGGGCGTGGGCCAGCGCCTCGGCGACCTCGGCGACGACCGTGGCGGCGCGCCGATTGGGCAGCGGGGACTGCTGCAGCACCTGGTCGAGCGGGAACGCGCGCGCCCACTCACGGATGACCAGGTGGTGCGCCTGCTCGTCCTCGACCAGGTCGAGCACCCGCAGGAAGCGAGGATCGGTGACAGCCGTCGACTCGCGGGCCGCCTGCAGGAAGTGCTCGCTGCGCGGGTCGTTGCTGGGCAGGAGCTCGATGCCGACGTTGCGGTTGAGGATGCGGTCGTGAGCGCGCCAGGTGGTCGAGCCGAGCTTCTCGCTGACCAGGTCCTGCAGCTCGTAGCGGTCGGCGAGCAGGTCACCGGACGCGAGCAGCCGCCGGTCGCCCATGCTCTCTACCTCCTCGCTGCCGCCATCGTAGCGAGCGACGGGACTCTTCATCGCGCCGAGCGCCGGTGGCTCAGCGACGCAGCGAGCGCACCAGGTAGCCGAGCTCCTGCATGCCCAGCACACGCGCGACCACCAGGTAGGCCACGGCGCCCGGGACGCCGGCGGCGACGGTCGTGGCGAGGGCGGGCAGCGGCCTGTCGGCGTCGACACCGGCCGCGTAGAGACCGACCGTGATCGCGAGCATGGACCCGGCGGCGACGGCGCCCGCGACGACGAGGCGCCCGACGAACACCAGCATCTCGCGGTCGACCACGGGACCGACTCGCCGCGACAGCGTCGCGATCGACAGCACCGCGCCGATCGCGTAGGCGAGTCCGTACGACAGCGCCAGCAGCGGAGCGACGTGCGCCGGGTCGGCGGACCGGGTGAGCACGATCGCGAGGACGATGTTCGCCGCGGCGACGACGGCCTGCAGGAAGAACGGTGTGCGGGTGTCCTCGTCGGCGTAGAAGCCGCGCAGCATCAGGTACTGCAGCGTGAAGGCCACCATGGCGATCGAGAACGCCGCGATCGTGTGACCGACGACGACGTGGTTGTCGCGCAGGGCGCCGATCGAGATCGCGGCCGCCGCCGGCGTGCCCAGGCAGGCGACGGCGACCGCCAGCGGAACCACGATGGAGAGCGCGATCCGCACGGTCCGGCCCAGCTCGAGGCGCAGCCGGGCGTGGTCGCGGTCGGCCGCGAGCGCCGACAGCGTCGGCATGATCGCCGTCGCGAGCGACACGGTGATGACGCCGTGCGGCACCTGGCTGACGAGGAAGCCGATCTCGTACACCGCGGCACCGCCGGCCGGCTCCCCGTCGGCCGCGCCGACGAGCGTGCCGCGCGTCGCGAGCCGGTTGATCGTGATGAACGCGATCTGGTTGGCGACGATGAACAGCAGCGTCCAGGCGCCGAGCCGAACGGTGTGCCCCAGCCCGACGCCGCGCAGGTCGAACCGGGGTCGGTAGCGGAATCCCGCGGCGCGCAGGAAGGGGACGAGCAGCAGCAGCTGTGCCGCGATGCCCGCGGTGGAGCCGGCACCGAGGAGCCACGCCTGGCCGGTGGTGAACCCGTCGGTCGCCTCGCCCCCGAGCGCGGGACCGAAGATCACCAGGTAGGCCACGATCACGCCGCACGCGACCACGTTGTTCAGCACGGGCGCCCACATCATCGGACCGAACCGCTCGCGGGCGTTGAGCACCTGCCCGACCAGCACGAAGGCCCCGTAGAGGAAGACCTGCGGCATGCACAGGTACATCAGCAGCTCCGCGGACTCGCGCTGCACCGCGTTGGCGGGGTCGAAGAGCCGCCCGTCGAACACGAGTCGGAGCACGAGAGGCACGGCGAGGGTCAGCAGCACCGTGGCGGTCGACAGCACCAGCAGGCCGAGGGTGATGACGCGCTGGGCGTAGGCGTCGCCGCCGTCGGCGTCGTTCCGCATGGCGCGCACCAGCTGCGGCACCAGCACGACGTTGAAGACGCCGCCGGCGACCAGGATGTACAGGGCGTTGGGCACCGTGTTGGCGTTGTTGAACAGGTCGGCGTCGAGCGCGGTGCCGATCGTCCAGGCCAGCAGCGCGAGCCGGACGAACCCGGTGAGTCGCGAGGCGATCGTGCCGAGCGCCATCCAGGCACTCGCGCGGGCCAGCCGGCGGCCGCGCGCCTCGTCACTCATCGGGCTCGCCTGCCGGAGAGGCGGGACGCCCGGACCGACGACGTCGGAAGCGACGCACGAGCGCGAACACGACGAACAGTGCAGCGGCGCCCATCGTCGCCCACAGCACGACGCCGACGCGGCTCGACCGGATGATGAACTCGTCGGAGGACCCGAACGCTCGTCCGTCCGGTGTCGTGAGGCGGGCGGTCACCGTGGTCGCGTTCTGCTCGGCCAGGTCGACGTCGACCGTGACGGTGCGCCGCTCGCCGGCCGCGATCTCGACCGTGGGCTGGTCCGGGAGGGCGAGCGCCGGGTTGCTGGAGTCGAGCCGCACCCCCACGCGGACCGTCGCGTCGGAGTCGTTGCTGATCGTGAGGGGGAACGCGCCCGAGGCGCTGGACAGCGTGACCGACGGCGGCCCGGCGACCGTGATCGACGACAGGTCGGCCGCGAACCGGCGGCCTGCCGTGCGAGCCGCCAGGAGCCCCGCCGAGCGGTCGTCGCGCCATCGCACGCCGAGCAGGTCGGCGATCGTGCGGGCGAGGGTGTCGTCGAGGTCGCCGGACTCGACCGAGGCGGCGGAGAGCACGTCGGCCGAGCGAGCCGCCGCGTCGACGGCCGCCAGCTGGGCCCCGGACAACGGGCGCGTCGATCCGTCGTCGACCCGGCCGGCGTAGCGGGGCCCACGGGGGACCTCGGACAGCGGTCGTCGGTCGAGGTAGTCGGCGTCGGCCTCCACGGTGGCCGGGTCGCTCGTGCGCGGATCGAGGTCCGGGTCGACCAGCACCAGTGACTCGCGGGCGCCGCCCTCGAGCGACGCCAGCGCGGCACCCGCCAGGATCCGCTGGCGCAGCGTCGTCAGCGTCGGCGACCCGGGGATGCCGGCGGTGACGTCGTCGTTGACCAGCAGCGGCAGGTCACCACCGGAGGTCGACCTCTCGACCAGCACGCCGTCGGACGTCGACCAGTCGGGCAGCCGCTGCGAGCTGACGATGACGGGGTCGTCGCCACGCTCGCGCAGCGACCGGAGCAGACCGCCGTCGACCCCGCCGATGGTCGGCCACGACACGCGGTCGCGGGACAGCCCGTGATCGGTCGTGACGGAGTCGGTGGCTCGCTCGACGGCGCCGAACAGCCGTCGGCGCACGGACCCGTCGTCGGACAGGGCGAGCACGTCGGTGCGGTCGTAGTCCAGGATCCACGCCGACGGCGACGCGGCCGCCACCACGAGGTCCTGCAGGAATCCGGTGGCGTCGGCCTGCTCGTCGTCGGTGAGCTCGCGGTCCGCGGCCCGCCCCTTCGAGAGGTCCTCGACCGCCGACACCAGCGCGGGGTCGACGACGAAGCCGCGCCCCGAGGGGTCGGTCGCGTCGGCCAGGTCGAGCAGGGTGCGGAGACGGCCACCGGGCGCGATGTCGCGCAGCAGGTCGTCGACGTCGTCGACGTCGCCGGAGACGGTGCGGGCGTACGGCATGACGAACGGCCACACGACCGTGGTGCGGGCGGCACGGTGCGATCCGGTCATCCGCGGGAGCAGCGTCGTGGCGCGCGCGATGGCCGCCGTGTCGCGCTTCCCGTCCGCGTCGGTGCCGAGCACCTGGACGCCCACGGGGTACACGCCGTCGGCGCCGCTGATCGGCAGCTGGGACACGGGGACCTCGATGCGGAACCGGGCGGAGGCGCCCGGTGCGAGGTCCCCGACCTCGTCGAAGCGGCCGACGTCGATGATGCGCGAGCCGGCGAAGCCGTTGTCGGCCCTCACCTCGTCGGCGAGCTCGTCACGGCTCGTGATCGGTGTCGGGCGGATGACGAGGTAGGCCTGCAGGTCGGTCCACTTCGCCGTGCCGGTGTTCGTGATCCGGCCCGTCATGCGCAGCGTGCCGCGAGCGGTGAGCGACGACGGGCTGAGCCCCGTGACGACCACGTCGACGCCGGAGTCGCCGGCGGCCGAGGCGGCCGGGGGCGCCGTGGCGCCGACCAGCGGGAGCAGGAGAGCGACGACCGTCGCCAGGACGACCCTCAGGGAGGTCGATCGGCGGCTGGTCACCCCCACGATGGTAGTGACCGCGGTCGATAGAGTGTCGTCCCGTGCCTGCCGAGTCGTCGTCGTCCCTGCCGAGCGCGGACCAGCGCGCCCGGATCGATGCCGCACTCGACGGCGTCCCGTTCCTCGACGACCTCGGCCGCGCCTTCGTCGAGGCCGGTCACGAGGTGGCCGTCGTCGGGGGTCCGGTGCGCGACGCGCTGATCGGCCGGACCGTCTCGGACTGGGACTTCACCACGTCGGCCCGACCCGACGAGATCGAGCGGATCACCGCTCCGTTCGCCGACGCGACGTGGGACATGGGACGCGACTTCGGCACGATCGGGCTGCGGCACCGAGGGCACGACCTCGAGATCACGACGTACCGCAGCGACGCCTACGACCCCTCGTCCCGCAAGCCCGAGGTGGTCTTCGGCGACTCGCTCGCGGGCGACCTGTCGCGCCGCGACTTCGCGGTCAACGCGATGGCGGTGCGGCTGCCGGCGCGCGAGGTCGTCGACCCCTTCGGCGGACTCGCCGACCTCGAGGCCCGCCGGCTGCGCACCCCGGTCACGGCGGAGCAGTCCTTCAGCGACGACCCGCTCCGGATGATGCGGGCGGCGCGCTTCGCCGCCCAGCTCGACTTCGCCGTCGACGCCGACGTGCGCGACGCCATGGCGACCATGGCCGAGCGGATCCAGATCGTGTCGGCCGAGCGGGTCCGCGCCGAGATCGACAAGACGCTGCTGGCCGACCGTCCGGTCGTCGGTCTGCGACTGCTCGTCGACACGGGCCTCGCCGAGCAGGTCCTGCCCGAGCTGCCCGCCCTCATGCTCGAGCGCGACGAGCACCACCGTCACAAGGACGTCTACGAGCACTCGCTCACGGTCTTGGAGCAGGCGATCGCGCTCGAGGACCGGCTGCCCGGCGACGGTCCGGACCTGGTCATCCGCCTCGCGGCGCTCCTGCACGACATCGGCAAGCCACGCACCCGGCGCTTCGTCGCGGGCGGCGGGGTGACGTTCCACCACCACGACGTCGTCGGCGCCAAGCTGGCCCGTCGGCGCATGAAGGCGCTGCGGTACAGCAACGAGCTCATCGACCAGGTCGCCCGGCTGATCGAGCTGCACCTGCGGTTCCACGGCTACGGATCGGGCGAGTGGACCGACTCGGCCGTGCGCCGCTACGTGCGCGACGCCGGCGACCAGCTGGAGCGCCTGCACGTACTCACCCGCGCCGACTGCACGACCCGCAACGCCCGCAAGGCCGCGCGCCTGCAGCGCACGTACGACCAGCTCGAGGAGCGCATCGCGGTGCTCGCCGAGAAGGAGGAGCTCGAGGCCATCCGGCCCGACCTCGACGGCACCCAGATCATGCAGATCCTCGGCATCGGACCGGGCCGCGAGGTCGGCGAGGCGTACCGCTTCCTGCTCGACCTGCGCATGGATCGCGGGCCCATGAGCGCCGAGCACGCGGCCGAGGCGCTCAGGGCCTGGAAGGCCGCTCGCTGAGTACCCTGTCGGCGTGAGCAGCATCGACGGCCGGGTCGCCCGGGGCGAGCGCACCCGGCGGGCCATCGTCGACGCGCACACCGAGCTGGTCCGCGAGGGCGTGCTCAGGCCCACGGCGCAGCTCGTCGCGGACCGCGCGGGCGTCTCGATCCGCACGCTGTGGTCGAACTTCAGCGACGTCGAGGCCCTGCTGCAGGCGTCCACGCGCCGCTGGCTCGAGCTCGACACGTCGTGGTGGGAGCCGGTCGACCCGGCGCTCCCGCTCGACGAGCGGATCACCCGCTTCTGCGACCGCCGCGCCGCACGGGTCGAGCTGATGGCACCGGCCGCCCGGTCGGCCGCGCTCGGCGAACCCTTCTCGCCCGCCCTGCGGGACTCGCGCCGTCAGCACGTCGAACGGCTGCTGTCCGACCTCGAGCACACCTTCGGTCCCGACCTCGGCCCCCGGAGCGGTGCGCGCTCTGCCATCTACGCCGAGCTGTTCGTCATCGCGTCGTGGCCCACCTGGCAGACGATGACCGAGGACCTCGCCCTCACCCGCGAGCAGGCGCTCGCCGCCATGACCGACGGCTTCCGGCGCCTGCTCGGCTGACCACGACGCCGACGGGCCGGCTCCCCACAGGGGGAACCGGCCCGTCGGTGCTGTCGCGGGTGCGGGACTAGCGCTCCTCGGTGCCCGCGATGAACGCCTCGAGCTTCGCGCGGCCCAGGTCGTCCGGACGCTGCTCCGGCGGCGACTTCATCAGGTACGACGAGGCGCTGAGCAGCGCGCCGCCGATGCCGCGGTCCTTGGCGATCTTCGCGGCGCGGATCGCGTCGATGATGATGCCGG
>JALRKU010000374.1 GCA_023254755.1 Aeromicrobium sp.
GGCGTCGGCATCAACGTGCCGATCCGCACGGTGCTGTTCAGCGGCCTGTCCAAGTTCGACGGCACGAAGCAGCGGCAGCTGCAGGTGCGGGAGTTCCAGCAGATCGCGGGACGCGCGGGCCGCGCCGGGTTCGACACGATCGGTCACGTCGTCGTCGAGGCGCCCGAGCACGAGATCGAGAACGCCCGCCTGGTCCGCAAGGCCGGCGACGACCCCAGGAAGCTCAAGCGCATCCAGCGCAAGAAGCCCACCGAGGGCCAGGTGTCGTGGGGCGAGGGCACCTTCGAGCGCCTGACGACCGGCGCACCCGAGCCGCTGGTGTCGCGCATGCGGGTCAGTCACGCGATGGTGCTCGACGTATTGCACCGGCCCGGCGACGCCCGCGCGGCCCTCACCCACCTGGTCCGCGAGAGCGGCGAGACCGAGGAGGCGCAGGAGCGTCTGCTCGCCCAGGTCGAGGGCATCCTGGCGGCGCTGCTGGTCGGCGGGGTCGTCGAGGAGGTCGATCCGCCCGGACCCGACGGACGCACGCTGCGCCTCACGGTCGACCTGCCCGACAACTTCGCGCTCAACCAGCCGCTCTCGCCCTTCGCCGTCGCCGCGTTCGAGCTGCTCGATCCCGACTCGCCGGAGCACGCGCTCGACGTCGTGTCGGTCGTCGAGGCCACCCTCGACGACCCCCGCCCGATCATCTCGGCGCAGCGCAACCGCGCCCGGGGCGAGGCCGTGGCCGACATGAAGGCCGACGGCATCGAGTACGAGGAGCGGATGGAGCTGCTCGAGGACGTCGAGCACCCGCAGCCCCTGCGCGACCTGCTGGAGGCGGCCTACGAGACGTACCGGGGCGGTCACCCCTGGGTCGCCGACCACGAGCTGCGACCCAAGTCGGTCGTGCGCGAGATGTGGGAGCGCGCCATGACGTTCAGCGAGCTCGTGTCCGACTACCAGCTCGCGCGCTCCGAGGGACTGGTGCTGCGGTACCTGTCCGACGTCTACAAGACGCTGGCGCGCACGGTGCCGCCCGCGGTCCGCACCGAGGAGATCGACGACATCACCGAGTGGCTCGGCGAGCTGGTGCGCCAGACGGACTCCAGCCTGCTCGACGAGTGGGAGCAGCTGATCAGACCCGGCGTCGACCCCGCCGAGGTGCGACCTGCGGCCGAGTCCGGTGCGCCGCCGCGACCCGTCACCGGCAACCCTCGAGCGTTCCGGGTGCTGGTCCGCAACGCGCTGTTCCGGCGGGTCGAGCTCGCGGCCCTGGGCCGGTGGGACGAGCTGGGCGAGCTCGACGCCGAGGCCGGCTGGGACGCCGACGCCTGGCGCGAGGCCATCGCTCGCTACCGCGAGGAGTACGACAGCCTCGGGACCGGGCCCGAGGCCCGCGGACCGTCGCTGTTCGTCGTCGAGGAGGGTCCGACCACGTGGTCGGTGCGCCAGGTGCTCGACGACCCCGAGGGCGACCGGGACTGGGGCATCCGCGCCGAGGTCGACCTCCCGGCCAGCGACGAGGCCGGCGAACCCGTCGTCCGGGTCACCGCCGTCGGACCGTTCGCCTCCTGAGGGGGACGTCGGAGATCCGTCCCCACCCCGAGCCCCAGGGGTCAGCGGCGGCGCAGGGTGAGCGGGGCCCGGTCGGCCGGGACGTTGGTGATGTTGCGCAGGCGGCTGGGCGCTGGGCGCTCGGCGTGGACCTCGAAGCGCTGGAGCACCTCGCGCAGCACGACGGTGCCCTCCATCAGGCTGAAGGCGGCACCGATGCAGCGGCGGACGCCCCCGCCGAACGGGATCCAGGTGTTGGCCGCGATCTTGTCGCCTCCGGTGCGCTCGGGCAGGAACCGGTCGGGGTCGTAGCGGTGCGCGTCGGCCCAGCTGGACTCGCGGCTGTGGGACAGCACGATCGACGGCGCCACCGTGACGCCGCGCGGCAGGCGACGGCCCGCGACCACCTGGTCGCTCTGCAGCGCCCGGGCCACGAAGTCGATGATCGGGTGGACCCGCATGGCCTCCTTGAGACAGGCCTCGAGGTAGGCGTCGTCGCCGGTGTCGGCGGCGTGCGTGGCGCGGGCCAGCAGCTCGGGGGACCGGCCGAGCTCGTGCAGCGTCCACGACAGGGCGGAGGCGGTCGTCTCGTGGCCCGCGAGCAGCAGCGTGACCAGCTGGTCGCGCATCTCGGGGTCGGACAGCGGGCTCTCGCCCTCGACCTCCCCGGCCTCCAGCAGGCGGGTGAGCACGTCGGTGCGGCCCGCGAGGTCGGCGTCGCGGCGCTCGCGGATCTCGGCGTACAGCAGCTCGTCGACCTCGGCCTGGTTGCGGAAGTACGACCGCCACGGCGGGACCGAGCGCAGCCGCGGGAACGCCCACGAGAACAGCATCCAGGTGTCGACGTCGACCATGCGGTTGACCTTGGGCCGCAGCACCGCGAGGCGCGCCTCGTCGGTGACGCCGAAGACGACCTGCAGGATGACGTCGAGGGTGACCGCGTTCATCCGGTCGAGCGTGACGATGCGGTCGCCGTCGCGCCACGAGTCGACCTCGGCCTTCGCGATGGCCTCGACCAGCGGCTCGTAGCCCCGCATCGACGGACCGGTGAACGCCGGCATCAGCAGCTTGCGGGCCCGCTGGTGCTCCGCGTCGTCGGTCAGCAGCACCGAGTGCTCGCCCATGACCGGCTTGAGGATCGCGTTGCCCTCGCCGGCGTGGAACTGCGACGGGTCGGCCGCGAAGATCTCCTTCACGTCGGCGGGGTCGCTGAAGATCACGATGCGGCGTGGGCCGGGCAGGATCTCCAGCGAGAACGTGTCGCCGTACTTCTCGTGCCAGCGCGGCACCCAGACGTCGCGGGTGCGCAGGAAGCGGCGCGTCATCACCCAGGGCGAGCCGCTCGGACCGTCGGGGACGTCGTACCCGCTGAGGTCGCGCCGCTTCACGGCTACGCCGCCTTCTCGAACGCGAAGTCGGCGGACTCGACCTTGCGGGTGCGCCACCAGTAGCGGAACGTGAAGCCCGGCCAGATGGTGCGGTTCTTGCCCTGGCTGTCCAGGTACCAGCTGGTGCAGCCGCCCTGGCTCCACACGCCCTTGCTGACCTTGTCCTGCAGCGCGTCGTTGAACTCGCGCTGCGCCGGCTCGGTGGGCTCGGCGGCCTGGGCGCCGCGGGCGTCCATCTCGTCGAGGAGCGCCAGGATCCACTTGGTCTGCTGCTCGATCATGAACACGACCGAGTTGTGGCCGAGCGCCGTGTTCGGGCCCAGCAGGAAGAAGAAGTTCGGGAAGTGCGCGGTCGC
>JALRKU010000389.1 GCA_023254755.1 Aeromicrobium sp.
TGAAGAGGCTCCAGTGGGTCGTGCCGGTGACCGGATACCACCTGACGGCGCGCTTCGGCCAGTCGTCGGGCCTGTGGGCCCGCCGCCACACCGGCCTGGACTTCGCCGGCCCGTCGGGCTCCACGATCGTGTCGGTGGCCACCGGCACCGTGAAGTCCACCGGCTACGAGGGCGCCTACGGCAACCGCACGGTCATCACGCTCCTCGACGGCACCGACGTCTGGTACTGCCACCAGAGCCGCATCGCCGTCTCCCCCGGCGACAAGGTGAGCCCCGGCCAGGTCATCGGCTACACCGGCTCCACCGGCAACGTCACCGGTCCGCACCTGCACCTCGAGATCCACCCGGGCGGCGGCGCCCCGGTCGATCCGGAGCCCGTGCTGCGCGACCACAACGTCCCCCTCTGAGCCCCGGCCGCACGCCGACCATGGCGCGTCGCCGCGCGCGGGTCGGGTCCTTCAGCTCCCTCGCCAGAGTCTCGCCGCGGACCACGCCCGGTCCCCTCGCTTCGCGGTGGACACGACGACGCGGCCCGACGCAGGTCGACGCCCGCCGACTGGAGCGTCGACGGGCGTCGGATCCCTGCGGTCAGCCGATGCCGAGGTCGAGCAGCTTCTTCGCCAGCGCCTCGACGACGGACAGCACCTCGTTCAGCGCCTCCACGGCTGCATCGAGCGCGGCCTTGAGCGTGGCGACGGTGGCCGTGGCCGCGTCGACCGCTGCCATCGCGGCGTCGAACTCGGGCTTGATCGCGCTGGCTGACGCGTAGGCCTGCTGGCCCGCCGCGATCGCCGTCTGGTACTGGGTCAGCAGCGTGGCCGCCTTCGCGTACGCCGCCTTCCCCGCAGCGATCGCCGCGTCGTACGACGTCCTCATCGCCAGGGCCCGTGCGTACGCCTTCTGCGCGGTCAGCATGAGCGCCTGGTAGTCGGCGACCAGCGTGTCCGCCTTGGCGTACGCCGCCTTCGCCGCGGCAAGGGCCTCGGTGTGCGCCGTCGACAGGGCGGTCGCCCGTCCGTAGGCCTCCTGCGCCGACGCGATGGCGGCGTCGTACCGCACCTTGATCGCCGCCGCGTCGGCGTAGGCGGTGTCGCCCGCGGACAACGCCGCGGCGTAGCGGTCGGCGACGAGCTGGGCCTCGGCCCGGTCATCGGGGTCACCGGTGGCCATCAGCCGCAGGTACTCGTCCTTGAGCGTCGCCGCGTCGGCGTAGTGCTGCTTGCCCTTGGCGACCGCGGCGTCGTACTCCTTCGCGATGGACGCGGCGAGGGCGGAGGCCTGCTGGCCGGCGGCGACGGCACGGTCGTAGTCCTGCAGGATCGAGGCCGCGCGCGCCGAGGCAGCCTTGCCGGTCGCGACCAGCTCGAGGTACTTCGGCACCAGCGCTCCCGCGTCGGCGTAGGCCTTCTTCGCCTCGGCCATCGCCGCGTCGTAGTCCGCCACGATCTGCGCCGCCTTGGCGTAGGCCTCCTTGCCCGTGGCGGCGGCGGCGTCGTACCGCTGCTTGATCTCGGCCGCGCTCGCGTAGTACGTCTGTCCCGCCGCGGCCGCGGCCTCGTACTCCTGCTTGACCCCGCTCGCCGCCGAGATCGCGCTCTCGCGCTTCGCGACGGCGGCGTCGTAGTCGGCCTTCGCCTCGTCGGCTGCGGCGTAGGCCTCCTCCCGATCCGCGACGGCGGCGTCGTACTGCTGCTGCGTCGCTTCGACGATCTCGGCGTGCTCCTTCTCGTATGCCACCGCATCGTCACGGATGCGTGCCACCTGGGCGAGCGTGGAGTCGTCGGCCACGAGGTCGGCGTCCGACGTCGTCACGCGGGCGACGTTGCGCGCCGAGGAGGTCGTGACCTGCTTCGTCTCGGGATCGACCGTCAGGGTGACCTGACCGACGTTCTGACCGTAGTGGCCGGTCTCGATGATGGGGCGGGTGCGGTCCGGCTCACCGGGAACCGGCGTGTTGTAGACGTACGTGTTGTGGGTGTGACCGGAGATGATCGCGTCCACGTCGGGCGACGTGTCCTCGACGATGCTCCTGAAGGCCGCGCTGCTCTGCATCGCCTGCTCGAGGTTCCACGTGCCCCACTCGGCCCCTTCGTGGATCACCGCGACGATCACGTCCGGTTGTTCCGCGGTCGGCAGCGCCTTGAGACGGGCCACCTCGGTGTTGATCGCCGCGACCGGGTCGCCGAACGACAGTCCGGCGATCCCCGCCGGATCGACGAGCTCGGGAGTCGACTCGGTGACGGCGCCGACGACGGCCATCCGCACACCGTCGACGGTGAACGTGGTGGAGGCGTCGAGAGCCGGTGCTCCGCCGTCCTTGCGGACGTTCGCTCCCAGGATCGGGAAGTTCGCTCGCGGGATGATGTGCTGCACGAGATCGGCGTATCCGCGATCGAACTCGTGGTTGCCCACGGCGGAGGAGTCGACGCCCAGGAGGTTGAGCAGGTCGATCGTGGGATCGTCGTTCTGGACGGCCGACGCCGGGACCGACGCACCCACGTTGTCGCCCGCGGAGAGCAGGAACGAGCGGTCGGGCGGCCCGTCCGCGAGGAGGTCCTCGACGGTCGCCGCCCACTGGACGACGTTCTCGTCGATGCGACCGTGAAAGTCGTTCACGGCCACGAGATTGATCGTCACGTCGTCCGCGGCCTCCGCGGGAGCGACACCGACCATTCCGCTGAACATGACTGCGCCCGCGACTGCGATCGGCGCACGACGTACCAGGACCTTCATCGTGGTTCTCCCTCACCCGCCCGGGACCTAGGTCCCGTGCTCCCAGTCAGGTCGCACCCCTCAATGCGGCCTGTCCCCCCGGATTCATTAGAGCACCGGCGAGGGGGTCAGGGCAAAGGTCCCTTGTTCAAGGGCCAGACGTCACGTCACAGCTTCTCGACGGGGGCGTAGCGGAGCAGCAGGCGCTTGACGCCGTGAGCACCGAAGTCGACGGAGGCCTGCGCACGGTCGCCCTCGCCGTCGATCGCGACCACGGTGCCCATGCCGAAGCTGTCGTGGTTGACCCGGTCGCCGGGTTCGAGCGAGACGACGGGACGTGTGCCCTTGGTCGACTTCGCGGCGACGTTGGAGGACCGGAAGGTCTGCTGCGCGCGCGCCGATGCCGACGGCTGGCTGGGCGTCCACCGCGTGGGCTGCGGCGCGAGGCGCTTCCAGTCGACCAGCGTGGCGGGCACCTCGTCGAGGAAGCGGGACGACGGGTTGTAGCTGGGTGCGCCCCAGGCCGACCGGGTCATGGCCCGCGTGAGGTAGAGGCGTTCGCGGGCTCGGGTGATGCCGACATACGCGAGACGACGCTCCTCCTGCAGCTCGGCGGGGTCGCCCATCGCGCGCAGGTGCGGGAAGACGCCCTCCTCCAGGCCGCTGAGGAACACCACCGGGAACTCCAGGCCCTTCGCGGTGTGCAGGGTCATGAGCGTGACGACGCCGTCGTCGTCGTCGGGCAGCTGATCGGCGTCGGCGACCAGCGCGACGCGCTCGAGGAACGCGGCCAGGGATCCCGGCAGCAGGTCGCCCTGCTCCACGGCGGCAGCCGCCGCCTCGTCGTCGATCGTGCTGGCGTCGACGACGAACTCGCGGGCCACCGCCACCAGCTCGGCGAGGTTCTCGACCCGCGTCTCGTCCTGCGGGTCGGTGCTCTCCTCGAGCACCGAGAGGTAACCGGTGCGGGTCAGCGCGGCCTCGAGGACCGCGTCGGCCGGGGCACCGGAGTCGGCCAGGTCCATCAGCGAACGCATCGGCTCGACGAACCCGGCGATCGCGTTGAGCGACCGCGACGCGAGGTCGGGCGCCTCGTCGGCGCGGGTGAGCGCCTCCCAGAACGAGACGTCGAGACGCTGCGCGAGCATCGAGATCGACGCCTCCGCACGGTCGCCGATGCCTCGCTTCGGCTCGTTGAGGATGCGGCGCAGCGACACGTCGTCGCGCGGGTTGACCAGCACGCGCAGGTAGGCCAGGGCGTCCTTGATCTCCTTGCGCTCGTAGAAGCGCACGCCGCCGACCACGCGGTACGGCAGGCCGACCCGGATGAAGACCTCCTCGAACACGCGGGACTGCGCGTTGGTGCGGTAGAAGACCGCCATGTCCTTCGGCGCGGCGTCGCCGGCGTCGGAGAGCCGGTCGATCTCGTCGGCGATGAACTGGGCCTCGTCGCGCTCGTCGTCGGCGACGTAGCCGACGATCTGCTCGCCCTCGCCCTCGGCCGACCACAGGTTCTTGTCCTTGCGGCCCTCGTTGCGACTGATGACCGCGTTGGCCGCGGACAAGATGGTCTGGGTGGACCGGTAGTTCTGCTCGAGCAGGATCGTGTCGGCGCTGGGGAAGTCGTCCTCGAACTCGAGGATGTTGCGGATGCTGGCTCCGCGGAACGCGTAGATCGACTGGTCGGAGTCGCCCACCACCAGCAGGTCGGACTCGTCGTCGGTCAGCTCCTTGATGAGCTGGTACTGGGCGTGGTTGGTGTCCTGGTACTCGTCGACCAGCAGGTGACGGAACCGCTTGCGGTAGGCCTCGGCGACGTCGGGCCAGCCCTGGAACAGGTGGACGACGTTCATGATGAGGTCGTCGAAGTCCATGGCGTTGGCCG
>JALRKU010000391.1 GCA_023254755.1 Aeromicrobium sp.
GTCGATCTTGGGGCGGAGCTTCATCTCCTTGATGACGGTGTTCGTCTGGGTCCGCCGGGACTCACGGGCCTTCTGGGCGTTCTCGTACTTGAACTTGCCGTAGTCCATGAGCCGGCACACCGGCGGACGGGCCGTGGGAGCAACCTCGACCAGGTCGAGATCGGCTTCTGCAGCCAGTCGGAGGGCATCCTCGATGCGGACGATGCCCACCTGCTCTCCGCCGGGACCGACGAGTCGCACCTCGGGGACGCGAATGCGGTCGTTGACGCGCAGTTCTGTGGTGATGGATCCTCCTGAGATCGGTGGTGGAGGCACGAAAAATGGCCTCCGTCGAAAACGAAGGCCACGTCACCGATCTGCCGGACGCGTCCGGACACGATCGCGGTCGGGAACCGAGCCGGTCCCGATCTGACCCCACGGCATCTCAGCCGAGCAGGTGGGAGGTGGCCTCCACTTCACCCTCCACCCTACCAGCCCTCGGAGGGCGGGCGAAATCGGCGCTGCGAGCGCCCCGCGACGCCCGAGCACCCACCTGTCACGCCGGTGAAACACGTCCGACGCCGACCGGAAAAGTCACGAGCGCACGATCGGATCATGAAGTGGCGCGTGCGGACGACGTTGGCCGATCGGCCGGGCATCCTGGCCGACCTCGCCCACGCCTGCGGCGCGGCAGGGGTCAACATCGACTCGATGCAGGTGTTCGTCACGGGCGACACCGTCACCGACGAGCTGCTGGTCGACGTGCCTCCGGGCTGGACCGACGTCGCCGTCGCGCAGCTGTTCACCGAGGCCGGTGGCGTCGACGTCGCCGTCACCCGGGTCGCCGACGACGACGAGACCGACGCGACCACGCGCTACCTGCGGGGCCTGCACGAGGTCCTCGAGGACGGGCGCGACGTCGAGGAGGTGCTCGCCGAGCTGCTGCACGTCGGGCCGCCCGACGTCGCGGACTACGCGGGCCACGACGTCCTCGACCTGACCCGCCGCAACGGGACCGTGCTGCGGATCAGCCGCGCGGTGCCGTTCACGCCGATCGAGCGGGCCAGGGCCCAGGCCCTGGTGTCCCTGGTCAGCGATCCCGCGGCCGACGTGCCGACCCTGGTGCCCACGCGGAACCACCCGCTGCCGATCGTCCGGCCGGCCACCCTGTCCGATGCCGAGGCGGTCGCCCGGCTGCACGAGCGCTGCAGCGTCGAGACCCTGTACCACCGCTACCAGGTGCCGCTCCAGCTGCCGATGTCGTCGCGGATGGCGCGCCGCCTGGTCGCTCCCGACACGGGCCTCGCCCTGCTGGTGCAGGTGGGCCTCGACGTCGTCGGCCACGGGATCCTCCAGCAGGTCGACGAGCTGTGGACCTTCCAGCTGCTGATCGAGGACGCCTGGCAGGGTCACGGACTCGGCACGGTGCTGGTCAAGCAGGCCGCAGGGCGCGCGAAGGGACTCGGTGCCGAGCGCCTCACGTTCGTCACGGCCGGCTCCAACGACAACCTGCTGAAGGCCGTGGGCAACGCCGGCTTCATGGCGCGCGTCGAGCGTCACGACGGCAACGTGCACATCACGGTGCCGTTGTCGGCGATCCGCGCGATCGCGGCGGGCTGATTCCTCAGACGACCCAGGCGGGCCCGTCGGGGGTCCGCAGCAGCCGGTGCCCGTCGGCCAGGTGGTGCAGGTCGTCGGTCTCGACGACCGTGAACCCCGGCGCCCCCAGGTCCAGCAGCAGCGCCGACGCCTGCTCGTCGAGCGCAGCCCGGGCGGCGTCGCCGCCCAGGACGGGCACGGGGCGCGCCGCGGGGTTCCAGGCCTCGAGCGTGGCCACGCTGGAGAAGGCCAGCAGCGCGACGCGGCCGTCGGCACCGGTCATCAGCACCGCCGCCATGTCGGCGCTCTTGTCGCTGCCGTCGGTGGCCCGCTCCCCCAGCACGGGCACGATCGGCACGAACACCCGGACCTGCGGCAGCGCCGCCAGCACCCCGACGTCGTCGCCGCCCGCAGCGGCCTCGAGCGCGGCGACGAGCTGGGGGGCGGCACGGCCGTCGTCGTCGGGGAACTGAGGCTCGGCCAGCGAGCGGGGATGGTCGCTCATCGCGACGCGTCGAGGCGACGGACCAGCTCGTCGACCGCGGCCCGGGCGACCGGACCGTCGGATCCCTGGATCGCGAACAGCATGATCCGGTCGTCGTCGGTCGTCACCAGCGTCGGCCACGGCGCGCCGCGGTTCATCGAGAAGCCCTCGACCCGCGACCACCCGACGTCGTGGCTGCGGTAGCCGTTGACCACGTGCACCCCCGCGCCGTCGGCCCGCACCCGACTGCGACCCACGCCGTGCAGCAGCGCGAGCGTCGCGCCGAGCACCAGCCCCAGCGTGATGAGCTCGGAGACCGAGAACGTGATGTCGTCGGGCAGCGCGTAGCCGATCACGACCGTGACGGCCACCAGCGCGACCGCGACGGCGTAGGCGACGACGCGCGCGCCACCGGGACGCCACGTGACGGTGTCGGGGCTGCTCACGATCAGATCCGGCACGACAGGATGTCGGTCACGAGGATGCCGCGGGCACCGAGCCCGAAGAGCTCGTCCATGACCTTCTGGGCGGTGTCGCGCGGCACCATCGACCGCACCGCGACCCACCCCTCGCGATGGAGCGGCGACACGGTCGGCGACTCGATGCCGGGCGTCAGCTGCACCGCTCGCTCGACGTTCTCGACCCTGATGTCGTAGTCCATCATCACGTAGGTGCGAGCGACGATGACGCTGTCGAGCCGCCGCTTGAACACCTCGAACGCGCTGGGCGGCTCGGCTCCGCCCCGTGTGATGAGCACGGCCTCGGACGACAGCAGCGGCTCGCCGAACACCTCGAGGTCGGCCTGGCGCAGGGTGCTGCCGGTCTCGACGACGTCGGCGATCGCGTCGGCGACACCCAGACGGATCGACGACTCGACCGCGCCGTCGAGGCGCACGACCTCGGCCGCGATGCCACGGTCGGCGAGGAACGGCTGCACGATCCCGGGGTAGGACGTCGCGATCCGCTTGCCGCCGAGCTGCGCCAGGTCCGACATCGTGCCGGTCGGCGCCGCGAACCGGAAGGTCGACGAGCCGAAGCCGAGCGCCGTGTTCTCGGCCGCGGGAGCACCGGAGTCGAGCAGCAGGTCACGCCCCGTGATGCCGGCGTCGAGCGTGCCCTCGCCGACGTAGATGGCGATGTCGCGGGGGCGGAGGTAGAAGAACTCGACGTCGTTCTCGGGGTCGAGGGTGACGAGGTCCTTGGGGTTGCGTCGCTGGCGGTAGCCCGCCTCGGTCAGCATCTGGGTGGCCGCCTCGGCCAGCGCGCCCTTGTTGGGGACGGCGATCTTGAGCATGGGATGGTTCCTCGGAGTCAACGGACGGTCAGGTCGGCGAAGGCACGGGACGCGGCGACGTGGTGGCAGAGCACGCAGGTCACCGGCCCGTCACAGATGCGCGTAGACGTCGTCGAGCGAGATGCCGGCGGCCAGCATCATGACCTGCGCGTGGTAGAGCAGCTGGCTGAGCTCCTCCGCGGTGCGCTCGGGGCCCTCGTGCTCCGCGGCCATCCACGACTCGGCGGCCTCCTCGACCAGCTTCTTGCCGATCGCGTGCACGCCGGCGTCGAGCTCGGCGACGGTGCGCGAGCCCTCGGGGCGGCGAGCGGCCTTGTCGGCGAGCTCGGCGAACAGGTCGTCGAAGGTCTTCATGGCGGAGCCGAGTCTATCGGCCCGTCACCGAAGGCCCGACAGCACGGTCCGGGTGCCGAGCGCGGCCTCGACGGCCTCGCGGCCCTTGTCCTCCGCCGAGCCGGGCAGGCCGGCGCGGTCGAGGGCCTGCTCCTCGGTGTCACAGGTCAGCAGACCGAAGCCGACCGGCACCCCGGTGTCGAGGGCGACCCGTGCCAGGCCGTCCGTTGCCGCCGCGGAGACGTACTCGAAGTGCGGGGTACCGCCACGGATGATGACGCCGAGGGCGATCACCGCGTCGAAGCCGGCGCGAGCGCAGGCCTGGGCGATCAGCGGCAGCTCGAACGACCCGGGAGCACGAACCAGCTCGACGTCGGTGACACCGGCGTCGTCCAGCGCGTTCCGCGCACCGGCGATCAGCCCGTCCATGACCTCGGTGTGCCAGCTCGACGCGACGACGGCGACCCGGGCGCCGCGTCCGTCGACCGTGAGGGTGGGCGCTCCGTGACCGCTCATGCGAGGTCCTCCTGCGTCAGGTCGCTGAGGTCCGGCAGGTCGTGACCCATGCGCTCGGCCTTGGTCTGCAGGTACCGCAGGTTGTCGGCGGTCGGCCGGATCACGACGGGCAGCCGCTCGGCCACCTTCACGCCGTACTGCTCCAGCTGCTCGCTCTTGTCGGGGTTGTTGGTCATCAGGCGCACCGTCGTGATGCCGAGGTCGCGCAGGATCTGGGCGCCCGCCGCGTAGTCCCGCTCGTCCTCGCCGAAGCCGAGCGTCAGGTTCGCGTCGACGGTGTCCTGGCCCTGGTCCTGCAGCTCGTAGGCCTGCAGCTTGTGGAGCAGCCCGATCCCTCGACCCTCGTGCCCCCGCAGGTACACGACGACACCGGCACCGGCCTCGGTGACGGCGGCGAGGGACGCCTCGAGCTGCGGGCCGCAGTCGCAGCGGCGCGACCCGAACACGTCGCCCGTCAGGCACTCCGAGTGCAGACGCACCAGCACCTCTCCCCCGCCGTCGGCGACGGCGCCGACGTCGCCGTGGACGAGGGTGACGTGCTCGGAGCCGTCGATCCGGTCGCGGTAGCCGTGCGCCGTGAAGTCGCCGAACTCGGTCGGCAGACGCGTCGTGGCCAGCCGGTCCACCTGGCTCTCGTGCAGTCGCAGGTACACCTGCAGGTCCTCGATCGAGACCAGCGCGAGCCCGTGCTCGTCGGCGAACTCCCGCAGCTCGGGCAGGCGGCGCAGGGTGCCGTCGTCGTGGAGCACCTCGCCGATGACGCCGACCGGCGTCAGGCCCGCGAGTCGGGCGAAGTCCACGGCCGCCTCGGTGTGGCCGGGTCGCTCGAGCACTCCACCGGGCTTGGCCCGCAGCGGCACGATGTGTCCGGGCTGCACGATCTCGAACGGCTCGGTCGCCGAGTCGGCCAGCACGCGGCACGTGCGGGCGCGATCGGTGGCCGAGATGCCGGTCGTCACGCCGTCGCGGGCGTCGATCGAGACGGTGTAGGCCGTGCGCAGCTTGTCGCGGTTGTGCGGCGTCATCAGCGGGATGGCCAGGCGGTCGAGGATCTCGCCCACCGCGGGCGCGCAGATCAGACCGCTGGAGTAGCGGACGAGGAACGCCATCAGCTCGGGCGTCGACTTGCTCGCCGCGAAGATGATGTCGCCCTCGTTCTCGCGGTTCTCGTCGTCGACGACCACGATCGCCTTGCCCGAGCGGATGTCGTCGATCGCCCGCTCGATGCTGTCGAGCCGGATGCTGCTGTCACTCATGGACAGCTCCCTTCTGGAGCAGACGCTCGACGTGCTTCGCGAGCACGTCGGCCTCGAGGTTGACCGGCGACCCGACGCTCAGGGAGCCGAGGGTCGTGTCGGCCAGGGTGGTGGGGATGAGGGAGACGGTGAACCAGTCGTCACCGACCTCGACGACGGTCAGCGAGACGCCGCTGACCGTGATGGAGCCCTTCTCGACCAGGTAGCGGGCGAGGTGCTCGGGCATCGCGAACCGCAGCACGGTCCAGTGCTCGCTCGGCTCGATCGACAGCAGCGTGCCGGTGCCGTCGACGTGGCCCTGCACGATGTGCCCGCCGAGCCGATCCCCGAGCGCAGCGGCGCGCTCGAGGTTGACCGACGACCCGACGACCAGGGCACCCAGGGCCGTGCGAGCCAGCGACTCGGCCATGACGTCGGCCGAGAAGCAGCCGTCGACCAGCTCGGTCACGGTCAGGCAGCAGCCGTCGACCGCGATCGAGGCGCCGTGGGTGGCGTCGGAGGTGACCAGGGGCCCGCTGACGGTGAGGCGGGTGGAGTCGCCGAGCGGCTCGATCGCGGTGACCGTGCCGACCTCCTCCACGAGTCCGGTGAACATCAGTCGAAGTCCTCTCGCTGCATGCGCCCCGGCGTGCCGATGATCCGGATGTCGGGGCCGATCCGGGTCAGGTCGTGGATCTCGATGGGCCGCATGTCGGCCAGCGTCGTGGCCTCTCCCTCGAGCGCGGCTCGTCCCGAGCCGAGCATGGCCGGGGCGATGTAGCCGATCACCCGGTCGATGACGCCGGCGTTCCAGAACCCGCCGGCGAGCCGCGGCCCGCCCTCGAGCCAGACGTTGCGGATCTGGTTCTCGACCAGCTTGGCGAGCACGACGTCGGGGTCGCGCGACTGGATCAGCAGGGTGGGCGCGACCCGGTCGAACACGCGGTAGTAGCTCGGGATCGTCGTCTCGCCGACCACGACCCGCAGCGCCTGCTGGTCGTAGGGCAACGGCATGCCCTCCTCGTCGCGCACCGTGAGCCGCGGGTCGTCGGCCAGCACCGCCCCGGTCCCGGCGACGATCGCGTCGACGCCGGCACGGAAGCGCTGGACGTCGCGGCGCGCCTCCTCGCTGGTGATCCACTTGCTGCTGCCGTCGGGAGCGGCGCTCAGTCCGTCCATCGTGGCGGCGTACTTCCACGTGACGAACGGTCGACCGGCCGTCATCGCGAACGTCCACTCCTCGTTGAGGTCGGCCGCCTCCTCGGCCAGGACCCCGGCGACGACGTCGATGCCCGCCTGACGCAGTGCGGCGGCGCCGCCGGAGGCCTCGCGGTTCGGGTCGATCTGGGCGAACACGACGCGGGCGACCCCCGCGTCGATCAGGGCCTGGGAGCAGGGACCGGTGCGGCCCTGGTGGTGACAGGGCTCCAGGGTCACCACCGCCGTCGCGCCGCGGGCGGCGTCACCTGCCTGCTGGAGCGCGTCGACCTCGGCGTGCGGCGTGCCCGCCCCGCGGTGGATGCCGACGGCGATCTCGCTGCCGTCGGCCGCCAGCAGGACGCAGCCGACCCGTGGGTTCGGCAGCGTGCGCACGACGGTCGCGGCCGCGTCGATCGCTCGACGCATGGCCGCCTCGATCTGCGCCTGCTCTGTCTCGTTCGCCATCGTCTCTCCGGTCGCTGGGCGGTCCCGGGGTGGCGGTCGGCAGGGCGCGGGTCGCACCGGCAGGCGCGACGGCCGCGTGCGCCTCCCATCCGGACTTTCACCGTCGGTGCCGGAATTCCACCGGCTCAACCGCTGCTCTCCCGAAGGAGGGCCGCGGGTCGCGGACTGTCACCGCCGGCTCGGAATTTCACCGACCCCGGAGCACGCGAGCTGTTGCTCGTGCCACCGAGTCTAGCGCGGCGCTCCGCAGCCTCCGCGTGATGTCCGCCTCGTGGTCACCCACGCGGCGACGTGTGCGCTCAGTGCGCGCAGCGCGCGGTCGCCAGGTCGCGCAGGGTGGAGACCATGGCGTCGGGGGCGTCGGCTCCGAACACCGCCGAGCCGGCCACGAACACGTCGGCGCCGGCGTCGGCGCAGCGCTCGATCGTCTCCACCGAGACTCCGCCGTCGACCTGGAGCCAGACGTCGCCGCCCGCCTTGTCCAGCAGCGCCCGCGTGCGGCGGATCTTGGGCAGGCAGACGTCGAGGAACTTCTGCCCGCCGAAGCCTGGCTCGACCGTCATGATCAGCACCATGTCGAGCTCGGCGAGCAGGTCCTCGTAGGGCTCGATGGGCGTCGCGGGACGCAGCGCCATCGAGGCCCGCGCACCCTTCGCACGGATCTCACGGGCCAGACGGACGGGTGCACGCGCGGCCTCGACGTGGAAGGTGACGCTGCCGGCCCCCGCCTCGACGTACTCCGGCGCCCAGCGGTCGGGGTCGTCGATCATCAGGTGCGCGTCGATCGGCTGCTCCGCGACCTTCGCCAGCGCCTCGACGACCGGCGCCCCGAGGGTCAGGTTCGGCACGAAGTGGCCGTCCATGACGTCGACGTGCAGCCAGTCGGCCCCGGAGATCCGTCGCGCCTCGGACTCGAGGTTCGCGAAGTCCGACGACAGCATGCTCGGTGCGATCTGGATGCCCACGGACCGAGAGCCTATCGGTTCGGTGCCGACTCCCGGGCTCTCCGGTTCGCCGGCACGAGGTCCAGAGGCAGGCGCTCCGGCCGGGTGGGTCCGCCGGTGCCGGACGCGACGTCGGCTAGGGGCGCAGAACGGCGGCGAACATCGCGTCGGTGCCGTCGGTGTCGGGCCACCAGCGCGACACCGAGACGACCTCGGCGCCCGTCTGCGCGGCGACGGCCCGCACCACCTCGTCGGTCTCGGCACGGTGCGGTGAGCAGGTCGCGTAGGTGACCGCTCCCCCGGGGCGGGTCAGCTCGAGGGCCCGTTCGAGCAGCGCGCGCTGCAGCGGCACCAGGGCGTCCAGGTCCGACGGCCGGCGGCGCCAGCGGGACTCAGGACGTCGGCGCAGCGCACCCAGTCCCGTGCAGGGAGCGTCGACCAGGACCCGGTCGAACGAGCCGGCGGCCCACGGCCCCTCGCGCCCGTCGTGCTCGGTCACCTCGACGTCGGGCAGGGCCCTGAGCGACGACCGCACGAGGTCCGCGCGGTGGTGCTGCGGCTCGTTGGCGACGACGTGGGCGCCGCGCTGCGCGGCGATCGCGCCGAGGAGAGCAGCCTTGCCGCCCGGACCGGCGCACAGGTCGAGCCACTGCTCGTCGCGGCCCACGACCGGCGCGTCGGCTGCCGTGATCGCGACCAGCTGCGATCCCTCGTCCTGCACGGCGGCCAGGCCGTCCCGCACGGCGGGGACCTCCCCCGGCGACCCGCCCTCGAGCACGCGTGCGTACGGCGACAGCGAGCCCGGTGTTCCGGGCAGGTCGGCGGGGTCGACGAGACCTGGCCGCGCGACCAGCGTCACCCGCGGCGGCTCGTTGTCCGCGGTCAGCATGTCCTCGATGCGGTCCTCGCCGACCACGTCGGTCAGCGCGTCGACGACCCAGCGGGGGTGCGAGAACCGCACCGCGCGAGCGTCGGCGACGCCGAGACCGTCGACGAGATCGGCGATCCACTCCTCCCGGTCACGCGCACCGACCTTGCGGAGCACGGCGTTGGCGAACCCCACGGGCTTGTGGCCGACGCGGTGGCGGATCAGGTCGACGCTCTCCGACACCGCGGCGTGGGACGGCACGCGCGTGCTGAGGAGCTGGTGGCTGCCGAGCCGCAGGGCGTCCAGCACGCCCGGGTCGATCGCCGAGACGCCGCGTGACGACACGCGGTCCAGGACCGCGTCGTACAGCCCTCGCATCCGCAGGGTCCCGCCGACGAGCTCGGTCACGAAGGCGGCGTCGCGGCCGTGCAGACCGTGCCGGGCGAGCGCCGCGGGCAGCTCGAGGTTCGCGTAGGCGTCGCGCTCGGAGACGGCGCGGAGGACGTCGTAGGCGGCGGCGCGCGGTGCGTCAACCACGCGCTGCCTCGTCGGCCCCGAGCAGCCCCTCCGGGCGGGTGCCGCGCGCCCAGTCGGCCGCCGGCATCGGCTTCTTGCCGACCGCCT
>JALRKU010000409.1 GCA_023254755.1 Aeromicrobium sp.
CCGAGCTGTCCGAGGCCATCCCGCTGCTGGCCCGCGTCTAGCCGAACGGCCAGGCCGACGTGAACCATTTCCCTGCCGCCGGCGGCATGGGCTTCCGGATCGCGCAGCTGCTGCAGGCCGGCCTGCTGCACGCCGACGTCAACACCATCCTGGGCCACGGCCTGCAGCGTTTCGCGGTCGAGCCCTGGCTGGACAATGGCCAGCTGGCCTGGCGCGCCGTGCCAGAGCAATCGGCGGACGACAGCGTGCTGCGTCCGGTCGCCAGCCCGTTCAGCGCCGACGGTGGCCTCAAGCGCCTGCGCGGCAACCTGGGCCGCGCCGTCGTCAAGACCTCTGCCGTCAAGCCCGAGCACCGCCTGGTGCATGCGCCGGCCGTGGTGGTCGAGAGCCAGCAGGCGCTCAGCGAGCTGTACAAGCAGGGCGCGCTCGAGCGCGACTTCGTCGCCGTGGTGCGCTTCCAGGGTCCGCAAGCCAACGGCATGCCCGAGCTGCACAAGCTGACGCCCCTGCTCGCGAACCTGCAGGACCGCGGCCAGCGCGTCGCCATCGTCACCGACGGGCGGATGTCGGGCGCCAGCGGCAAGGTCCCGGCCGCGATCCACGTGACGCCGGAGGCGGCGCTCGGCGGTCCGCTGGCCCGGATCCACGACGGCGACCTCATCACGGTCGACGCCGAGCGGGGCATCCTGAGCACCGCGGTGTCCGACGCCGAGCTCGACCGTCGCCCGCCGGTCGGCCGGCCTCCGCTCGGCGACGAGTGGACCGGCACGGGCCGCGAGCTCTTCTCCGCCTTCCGCGCCGTCGTCGGCACCGCCGACACCGGAGCCAGCGTCTTCATGGACGATCCCGATCACCACCCGGAGGTGCGCCGTGTCCAGCACGCGTGACGACCAGGCCCTGACCTCTCTCCTCGACCTCGTGCCGGTCGTGCCGGTCGTCGTCGTCGACCGTCTCGACCAGGCCGTGCCGGTCGCGCAGGCGCTGGCGGCCGGCGGGCTGCCGGTCGTCGAGCTGACCCTGCGCACCCCGGTCGCGCTCGACGCGATCCGTGCGATCGCCGACGAGGTGCCCGAGGTCGCGATCGGCGCCGGCACCATCACCCAGCCGGCCGACGCCGAGGCGGCGCTGGCCGCGGGCGCGCAGTTCCTGGTGTCGCCCGGCGCGACGGCCACGCTGGTCGGCGCGATGCGCGACACCGGCCTGCCGTTCCTGCCCGGTACGGCGACGGTCTCCGAGGTCATGCAGGCGCTCGAGCTGGGCTGCACCGAGCTGAAGCTCTTCCCGGCCGAGGTCGTCGGAGGCGTCGGGCTGCTGAAGGCCATCGGGTCGGTGCTGCCGGCCGCGCGGTTCTGTCCGACCGGCGGCATCACGGCCGCGACCGCCGCGACGTACCGCGCCCTGCCGAACGTTGGCTGTGTCGGTGGCTCGTGGCTCACGCCGACCGACGCCCTCGCCGCCGGCGACTGGGACCGGGTGACCGCGCTCGCCGCCGAGGCGAGCGGCCGGGTGGTCGAAGCCGCTCGATGACCGTCGAGCTGCGAGAGGCCCGGCGCGACGCCGGACTGAGCGTCCGCGACGTCGCCGACCTGCTCGGCGTGCACCCGACGACGGTGCATCGCTGGGAGCGCCACGAGCGACGACCCGCTCCCGCCGTCGTCAACGACCTCGCCCGCACCCTGCGCACCGACCGCGCCGCGCTCGTCGGGACCCTGCTGCCCGTCACGCCCGACCCGGGGCCGCAGGTCCATCGCGGCACCGGCCTGCGACCGCTGCGGAAGCAGCGCGGCGTGCCCGTCGCCAGGATCGCCGACGCCGTGGGGGTGCCCACGCACACCGTCTACAACTGGGAGTCGGGGCGCGCCGGTGTCCCCGCGTCGGCGGTGCCGGCCCTGGCCGACGTGCTCGGCCTCCCGATCGACACGCTGCTGCCGGCGCTCGGACGGACGGCGCCCGTGGCGGTGGCGCCGGTCAGCCCTCTGCGCCGTCTCTGGGCCGCGGCGGGCTGGTCGCAGGCGTCGCTGGCGCGGACGATCGGCGTCTCGCGGACGACGCTGCGCGACTGGGAGCGCGGGGTGACGGTGCCGCCGTGGCCGGCCCTGCGTCGACTCGCCGAGACCATCGGCGCCCCGCTCCCGCGGGTCGCCGAGGCCGTGGGGCGTCGTCCGCCGATCGACCTCGACGTCTCCCGGTGGCGACCCGGGATGCTGGCGCGGGTGCTCGTGGCGCTGCGCGAGTGGTCCGACCTGACGCAGGCCGCGCTCGCCCGGCGCGTCGGCTGCAGCGTCGCGGCGGTGCGCAGCTGGGAGCGCGGGCGCCACGCCCCGTCGGCCCCGGCGCGCCGCCGGCTCGAGCGGCTGTACCGGCTCGCCCCTGGCGCGCTGGCCCTCGCGATCGGACCGGCCGGGTCCACCATGGAGACGTGACACCACCGAGGACCAGCTGGTCCGGCACCGTCCGGTACCGCGTCGAGCACGTCGAGGTGCCCACCGACGTCGACGCCGTGCGACGCGCCGTCACGGCGCACGACCACGTCCGGGTGCTCGGCACCGGCCACACGTTCAACGAGCTGCCCGACACGGTCGAGGCGATCAGCCTGGAGCGGATGCGCGACGTCGAGGTGGTGGGCGACGCCGTCGAGGTGGGCGGCGGTGCCACGTTCAGCGACGTCGCGACGGCGCTGCGGCCCCACGACCTCGCGCTCGCCAACCTCGCGTCGCTCCCACACATCACGGTCGCCGGAGCCGTCGCGACCGGCACGCACGGGTCGGGCCTCGACGCGCCCAACCTGGCGTCGATGGTGCGCGCGGTCGACCTCGTCACCGCCGACGGCGAGCTGCACCCGGTCCGGCGCGGAGACGACGACTTCCCCGGCTCGGTCGTCGCCCTCGGCGCGCTCGGCGTCGTGACCCGGCTCGAGCTCGACGTCGTGCCGGCTCGCGACCACCGCCAGGTCGTCCTGACCGGGCTCGCCGCCACCGACCTGGCCGAGTCGATCGACACCGTGATGCGACTGGGGCGCAGTGTCAGCGTGTTCACGCGGTGGGACGACACCCCGGCTCGCCTCTGGGTCAAGCGACGCGACGACGACGTCGGGGACCTGCCGGGCGAATGGCCCGCGGCCACCACCGAGCAGCACCCGATCGACGGACTCGACACCGTGAACACCACACCGCAGCTCGACGTCCCCGGCTGGTGGGCCGACCGGCTGCCGCACTTCCGGATGGGTTTCACCCCGAGCGTCGGGAACGAGGTGCAGTCCGAGTACCACGTCGCCCGCGCCCACGCGCCGGCCGCGGTCGAGGCGCTGCGGGCCGTCGGCGACCGGTTCGCCGACGTCCTCCAGGTGTCGGAGATCCGGTCCGTCGCCGCCGACGAGCTCTGGCTCAGCCCCCAGCACCAGCGAGCCAGCACGTCGTTCCACTTCACCTGGATCGGCGACCGGGCCCTCGCGACCGCCGCGACCCGGGTGGTCGAGGACGCGCTGGCCCCGTTCGACCCGCGCCCTCACTGGGGGAAGCTGTTCACCCTCGACCCGCGCTCGTCGTACCCGCGGCTGCCCGACTTCCTCGCCCTGCGCGACCGTCTCGACCCCACGGGCCGCTTCGTCAACCCCTGGCTCCAGCGCACCCTCGGCCTCTGACCCTCACCCCGGTCGCAGAGACCCTCACCCCGGTCAGCCGAGGACGGCCTCGAGGCCGTCGACGAAGCCGATCCGCTCGGCGAGGTCGAGGAGCAGGTCGTCGGGGGTGACCTCGTCGTCAGCGCACAGGTCGGTCAGGTCGGCGGCGGAGACGCCGAGGTCGGCCAGCAGCTCGAGGTCGCCGCCCGGCACGGGCTCGTCCTCGTCGTCGGGATCGGGCAGGTCGAGCAGGTCGGCGATGTCGACCGCGAGGTCGGACTCGCTGACGGCCGTGACGTCGGAGAGCAGCACCCGCACGCGGCCGTCGACGCGTCGCAGCAGGATCACGTAGTCCTCGTTGACCGACACCATCGCGAGGACGTCCTGGTGGTGCAGCCGCCCCAGCGCGTCGCTGAGCTCCTCGACGTCGTGGCCGAGCGACGCCTTGAGCTCGACGACCTCCCAGTCGTCGGCGTCGCGATACGCGGCGACGACGTAGTCCGCCTCGTCCTCCGCCATCGCGCCTCCAGGTGTGACCCGCGCCAACGACTCGATGGTGACAGAGCACGTCGCCGCACGGCTACCCTCGACGCATGCAGGTTCACGTGGCCGACCACCCGCTCATCGCCCACAAGCTGACCGTCCTGCGCGACGCGTCGACCGACTCGCCGACCTTCCGCCGCCTCGCCGACGAGCTCGTCACCCTGCTCGCCTACGAGGCCACCCGCGACGTGCGGGTCGAGCCGGTCGAGGTCACCACCCCGGTCGCCCCCGCCACCGGCGTGCGCATGAGCAACCCGCGCCCCCTGGTCGTGCCCATCCTGCGTGCCGGGCTGGGCATGCTCGAGGGCATGCAGCGGCTGATCCCGACCGCCGAGGTCGGCTTCCTCGGCATGGTCCGCAACGAGGAGACGCTCGAGGCGGTCACGTACGCCGAGCGTCTGCCCGACGACCTCACGGGCCGCCAGTGCTACGTGCTCGACCCGATGCTCGCCACCGGCGGCTCGCTGGCCGCGGCGATCCAGTTCCTCGTCGATCGCGGCGCCGACCACATCACGGCCGTGTGCCTGCTCGCCGCACCGGAGGGCATCGCCCGCATCGAGTCCGAGCTGGCCGACCTCGACGTCCCGGTCAACCTGGTCATCGCAGGCCAGGACGAGAGGCTCAACGAGCTCGGCTACATCGTCCCCGGCCTCGGCGACGCCGGAGACCGCCTCTACGGCGTCGTGGATTGACGACCACCGTCCACCTCGCCGAGGACGACGAGTCGGACCACGACGCCCCCATTCAGGGCGACCACTTCACGGCGAGGTTCTCCGGTCACGTCGAGGCCGACGGCGTCGATCCGAACGAACCCGACCACCGGATCGACGGCGCGGACCTCGACACCGCTCTGACCTGGGCCCGTGAGAGGTCACCGCGCGTCCAGGTGCTCGTCGGGTCCGAGGACCTGTACTCCGCAGGCGAGGAACCCCTTCCCGATCTCCCGCCCCTGCCCGCCGACCTGGTGCTCGAGCGCCACCTGGCGCCCTGGGACACCTCGCGCGCCCGGACCGAGTCGGATCCGCCCGTCGCCTGGCACGCGCGCGTCGAGCTGGTGCCGCCCGGCTACGACGGCGGTCTCGATCTCGACGCGCGGCTGCACGACCTCGACGCCTGGGGCGCCGTGGTGCGCCGTGCTGCCGCGGGTTGGCCGGGCGCCACCGTCTCGGACGAGGAGATGCGCACCTACCTGGACGACGCCCACGCCACGCGCCGTCGAGGACGAGACGGCTTCTGGGGGTTCGGCACCTCGAGCGCCCAGGCCTTCGTCGTGACCGGCTCCGTCGACGCCGCCTCGACCGCGGCCCAGGCCGAGGACCAGGTGCGGAAGCTGCTCGCCGACCTCGACGGCTGGGACGTCACGATCGACGTCGAGCCCGCTGGCGCGGACTGAGCAGGCACGTCCCAGGAGTTGACTGGTTTACCACGTCTACGTGGTAAACCGCAGACGACAGGGACGGACCGACGGTCACCCAGGGCGGCGGAGGGCGCGGTCGACGAGGGCCGGGAGATGGCGGATCGCCCAGGCCGAGACCCGGTTCCCCCGGCCCGGCACCACGACGTGCGGTCGGCGGCGGCGAAGTGCGCGGAGCAGGTCGTCGGCCACCTGCTCGGGCGTCAGCGTCGACGCCTTCTCCTCGGCGGCCAGCACCTCGGCGGGCTTGTGCAGGTTCTCGGTCGCGAAGCCGGGGGTGAGCGTGTTGGGCGGGCACAGCACGCGTACCTGCACGCCCGAGGGGGCGATCTCGCGGCGCAACGCCTCGGCGAAGCCGATGACCCCGAACTTCGTCGCGCTGTAGACCGTGTAGCCGAACACCCCGGCCAGACCCGCGAGCGACGACGTGACGACCAGCGTGCCTCGGCCCGCGTCGACCAGGTGCGGGACGACCGCCCGCGCCACGTGGACCGTGCCGAGCAGGTTGACGTCGACCATGCCGCGGAGGTCGTCGGCCGGGATCTCGTCAAGCCAGCCCGGCCGCGCGTAGCCGGCCGTGGTGACGACCAGGTCGGGGACGCCGAGCTCGCCCACGAGCGTCTCGACGGTCGCCGAGACCGCGTCGAGGTCCGTGACGTCGACGGCCCGGGTACGCACCGTGTCCAGCTCGGCGCGCACCGCCGCGAGCTTGGTCTCCGACCGCGACAGCACCACGACGGCGTCGCCACGCTCGACGAGCCGCCGCGCCACCGCGAGCCCGATGCCCTCGGACCCGCCGAACACCCAGCTGGTCGTCACGCCGCGAGGCTACGCCTCACAGGGACCGGATGATGTCCTCGACGCGGTCCTTGGCATCACCGAACAGCATCTGCGTGTTCTCGCGGAAGAACAGCGGGTTCTGCACGCCGGCGTAGCCCGCGGCCATCGACCGCTTGAACACGATGACGTCCTTGGCCTCCCACACGCGCAGCACCGGCATGCCGGCGATCGGGGAGCCGGGGTCCTCTGCGGCGGCCGGGTTGACCGTGTCGTTGGCGCCGATGACCAGCACGACGTCGACGTCGGCGAGGTCGTCGTTGATCTCGTCCATCTCCAGCACGATGTCGTAGGGCACCTTGGCCTCGGCCAGCAGCACGTTCATGTGCCCCGGCAGACGGCCCGCGACCGGGTGGATGCCGAACCTCACGTCGACGCCGCGCTCCCGCAGTCGCTTGGTGAGGTCGGCGACCGGGTACTGCGCCTGCGCGACGGCCATGCCGTAGCCGGGGGTGATGACGACGGACGACGCGTTCTTGAGCAG
>JALRKU010000419.1 GCA_023254755.1 Aeromicrobium sp.
GACGACGCGTCGCTCGAGGCCGCGCTGGCCACGGGCTGCCGCCGCGTCAACCTCGGGACGGCCGCCCTCGAGAACCCGGAGTGGTGCCGCAAGGTGGTCGGTGAGCACGGCGACCGCATCGCGGTGGGTCTCGACGTCCGCGGCACGACGCTGGCGGCGCGCGGCTGGACCCAGGAGGGTGGCGACCTGTGGGAGGTGCTGGAGCGTCTCGAGCGCGACGGCTGCGCACGCTACGTCGTCACCGACGTCACGAAGGACGGCACCCTGAAGGGGCCGAACCTGGAGCTCCTCCAGCAGATCTGCGAGCGCACCGACAAGCCGATCGTCGCGTCGGGCGGCGTCTCGAGCCTCGACGACCTGCGCGCCATCGCCTCGCTGACCGACCGGGGCGTCGAGGGCGCGATCGTCGGCAAGGCCCTCTACGCGGGCGCCTTCACGCTGCCCGAGGCCCTCGCCGCCGTCTGATCCGGCTCAGCCCGTCAGCCCGTCAGCCCGTCAGCTCGCGGACGAGCAGGTAGAAGCCGTACCCGCTGCCGGCGAGAACCGCCAGGAACAGCGGCAGCACGACCGCCGTCGCGACCACGTCGCCGAACGTGGTGGGAGCAGGCTCCGGCGCCGCAGGCAACCGGTTGCGCGTGACGAACTCGGCGAGGTGGGCCTGCGAGCAGAAGCGCAGGTCGACCGCGGAGCCGCTCACGAAGTCGTCGTCGAGCCACTCGTCGGCGTCGACTCCCCGGTGGAACACCGCGATGAGCGCGTCGGGGTGCTGCGGGTCGATCGTGGACCGGCACTGGTCGCACAGGGGGACACGAGCCATCCTCAGCAGCCGTCGCGCATCAGGCTGGGCTTCTCGCCCTCGGTGACCTCGGCGAACGTGACCTTCAGGCCGGGGTCGTTGTCGAGCTGGTCGATCGACGCGGCCTCGCCGAACAGGTAGCCGAGCCAGCGCTCGCCGTCCTGCACGAAGACGCCGACCTGGCCGTACCCGGCCTCCTCGGGTGCGCTCAGGTCGCCGCCGTACACCTCGATCAGCTGGCCGAACGTCGTGCCGACGCCGAAGTCCTGCTCGGTGCGGGGGCCGTCGGCGGAGGAGACGCCGAGCGAGACGACCGATCCGCTGTCGTCGGTGAGCACGTCGACTCCCTGGAACTGCTTCTTCCACACCAGCGGGCGGGTGCCTTCACAGCCGTCGGGCGACGACGTCACGTCGACGTCGAAGACGCCGGTGGCCGCCGCCTCGGTCTTGGTCATGCCGACCTCGACCGGGCCGACCCGTCCGGGAGCCAGCTCGAGCTCGGCCGACGACGCGGGGACGTCGGGAGCGGCGGTGGTCGCCCTCGGCGTCGGCGTGGCGCTGGTGGCGGGTGTCGTGGGCGTCGTCTCGGGCTCGTCGTCGCCGCACGCGGCGAGCGCGAGCAGCAGGACCGCGGCGACGGCGACGCCGGTGGTGCGGGAGACGGGCCTGCGGGGCGTGGACGGGCAGGGGGCGGGGGTCCTCATGGTCCGACGGTAGAGCCGGACGTCGGAGCCGGTCGATAGGCTCGCCCGGTGAGTCTCGCGGTCCGTGTCATCCCGTGCCTCGACGTCGACGGTGGTCGCGTCGTCAAGGGCGTCAACTTCGTCGACCTGCGCGACGCCGGCGATCCCGTCGAGATGGCCCGGGTCTACGACGACGAGGGCGCCGACGAGCTCACCTTCCTCGACATCTCCGCCTCCCACGAGGGCCGCGCCACCACCATGGAGATCGTCTCGGCCACCGCCGAGCAGGTGTTC
>JALRKU010000446.1 GCA_023254755.1 Aeromicrobium sp.
ACCAGCACCGCCCGCCCCGCGTGGGGCGCCGCGGTCGCCGTCCACGACGACTGGGTCTACGTCTACGGCACGGCCCGCCCGCAGGACGCGGCCAAGAAGCTCGTGTTCGGCTTCTCGCTCCGCGTCGCCCGTGTGCGCCCCGACGACATCACGCGACCCGACCGGTGGCGGTACTGGGACGGCTCGCGGTGGCAGCGGTCGGCCGCCCGCGCGAAGCCGCTCATCGGCGCGCAGGGCGGCGTCTCGCAGACGCTCAGCGTGTTCGAGCGCGACGGACGCTGGTACGCCGTCAGCAAGCGCGACGAGTTCCTCGGGTCCGACCTCGTCATCTGGTCCGCCCCGGGACCGACGGGTCCGTTCACCGCGGCCGACCCGGTGGCCCGCATCCCCTCGGACCAGCGCCGCGGCGAGCTGCGCTACATGCCGCTCGCGCACCCCGACCTGCTGCCGCGGAAGGGGTCGGTCGTCGTGTCCTACAGCCAGAACGTCACCGACGTCGGACGGCTCGGTGACGACCCGTTCCTGTACCGCCCACGCTTCCTGCGGGTGCCCCTCCCTGACTGACCTGTCGGGCCGGTCTGTTCGATCGGTCTGGAGCGCTCGATGGGAGGATGGGGACCGTGCCCAAGATCAACGTGTACCTCCCCGATGCCCTGGCGGACCGGGTGCGCGCGGCGAACCTCCCGGTCTCGCGCATCTGCCAGGACGCGCTGACCGCGGCCCTCGGCAACCTCGACCGCGACCAGGAAGGCGACGTCGAGGACCTGCCCCAGAGCCTGGACCTGGACCGCCCGTTGAACGTCTTCGCGGTGGCCTTCGTGGCGCACGCCTTCGAGTCCGCGCGACTGCGTGGCGCCGCCGAGGTCGAGAGCGTCGACCTGCTGCGCGGCATGCTCTCGGAACCGGAGAGCCTGATCATGCACGTGGTCGAGAGGGCCGGCTACGCCGCGACGGCCGTGCGGGCGAGGATCGATCGAGAGCTCGGGGAACCGGGAGAGGCGTCCGCCACCCCACCCCCGCTCGGTCCGCAGGCGCGCCGGGTGCTGACGATCGCGCAGGAGGAGGCGGGCCGCCGCGCCAGCCCCATGATCCACGGGGCGCACGTCGCGGTCGGCCTGCTCGCCGACGAGGAGGGAGTGGCCGGTCGGCTCCTGCGCGAGCTCGGCATCGACCAGGTCATCCAGCCGGTCGTGCTCGACGCGCTGAGCGAGGGCATGTCCTACGGGCGGTCGACCGCGCGCGCCGTCCCCGACCCGTGGACGGTGTCGACCCTCAACGAGCTCGCAGCACGGCTGCAGCGCATCGAGGAACACCTGGGCTGAGCCGCGTCGGACCCGTTCAGGTGGCGGGACGTCGGAGCTCGGGTCCCAACGCGCTCCGCGCGCCCAGGGCTCCGCCGCCCCACCCCAGCTCGCGCCGGTACCTGCCGAGCAGACCGGCGTCGACGAGGTGCTGCTCGTCGAGCAGGGGGGAGTCCTCGGGCAGCCTGGTCCGACCGGGGGCGACGAACAGCGCGTCGGTCGGGCAGTAGGCCTCGCACTGGAAGCACGTCTGACAGCTGTCGTGCCGCGCGATGACCGGGATGCCGTCCTCGCCGCGGTCGAACACGCGTGTGGGGCAGACCTCGATGCACCGGTCGCACGAGATGCAG
>JALRKU010000029.1 GCA_023254755.1 Aeromicrobium sp.
TGCCCCGAGGACGACAAGACCTACGTGCACCGCATCGGCCGCACCGGTCGCGCCGGCGCCTCGGGCACCGCCGTCACCTTCGTCGACTGGGCCGACATCCAGCGCTGGAAGCTGATCAACAAGGCGCTCGACCTGCCGTTCGACGAGCCGGTCGAGACCTACTCGACGTCGGACCACCTGTTCCACGACCTCGGCATCAGCCGCGAGGTCAAGGGACGCCTCAAGCCGCCGGCTCCTCGAGAGCCCAAGGGCGACTCGGCCCGGGGTGGCCAGAACCGGGGTGGCCAGAACCGCGGGGGCCAGAACCGTGGCGCCCAGAACCGTGGGGGCCAGAACCGTGGGGGCCAGAACGGCGGCGAGCAGAAGCAGAACGGCGCTGCGCAGGGCGGCGAGGCGACCTCGAGCAGCAGCCGCAACCGACGTCGTCGCCGCAATCGCACCCGCTCCGGCGCGCCTCTGTCGGCCGAGGCCAAGAGCGAGTAGCCGTCGGGCGGCTCAGGCCGTCACGACGACCGGTGTGCCGATCGGGGCGAAGTCCCAGAGGGCGACCGCGTCGGGCATCCACTGCCGCACGCAGCCGGCGGACAGCGGCGTGCCGAGCTGATCCTTGGTCTGCTCCAGCTCGCCGTCGTTGTACCGCGGCACCGAGTGGAAGCCGATCGGCTCGCTGAAGCCGGTCGCGAAGCGCACGAAGTACTCCATCGTGCCGCTGCCGTCGAACGCCGTGGCGTGCCGCGACCTCGACTGCACCCGGTAGCTGCCGGGCTGCAGGTTGTCGAAGCGGCTGCCCGAGACCAGGTAGGTGCGCACGACGTCGTCACCGGACTCGACGAGCCAGACCCGCTGGTCGCTCTGGTCGAACACGATCCGACGGCCGCTTCCGGATCCGCGCGGCGGCGCGGGATCCTTCTCGGCCGACGCCGCGGTGGCCTCGACGACCTCCTCGACCGCGGGTGTCGCGGCCGGCACCGGGTCGAGTCGACCGGTCTCGAGCGCCGCCGTCGTGGTGACCGGGTCGGCAGAGGGCGAGTCGCGGACGGCAGGGACGAGCGCCACGCTCGCCGTGCCGACGAGCACCGTGGCAGCGACGGCGGCACCGAGCGCACCGCGCCAGCGGAGCGAGCGCTCGCGCAGGTGAGCGCGTCGCTGGTCCGTCCGAGACGGGGCGCGGTGTCGGCTCACCCGCCGATTCTATTCGGCGGAGCGCTGGCGGCGCGCGCGCTGGCGCGGACCGTGCTTCTTCACCAGGTCGGCGGCGACCTCGCGGTAGGCCTGCGAGCCCTTGTGCGACCGCGCCGTCGACAGGATCGAGCGGCCGATCGCCGGCGCCTCGGCGAACTTGATGGTCTTGGGGATCGGCGGCTGGACGACCGGAAGGTCGTAGGTCTCCGCGATGGCCGCGAGCACGTTCTGGGCGTGGCGCGTGCGGCCGTCGTACATCGTCGGCAGCACGCCGAGGATCTCCAGCTCGGAGTTGATGAACTGCTTCACGTCGTGCACGGTGTCCATGAGCTGCCCGACACCGCGGTGCGACAGCGTCTCGGCCTGCAGCGGGATGAGCACGAGCTGTGCCGCCGACAGCGCGCCCACCGTCAGCACGCCGAGCGCGGGCGGGCAGTCGATGAGGATGAAGTCGTAGTCGTCGGCGACCTTGCCGAGCGCCACCCGGAGACGCTGCTCGCGCCCGGTGCGCGACACCAGGCTCTCCTCGGCCTGCGTGAGCCGGATGTTCGCGGGCAGGAGGTCGGGACCGTCCTCGGTGCCGATCACGGCGTCCGCCGGCTTGGCGGTGCCGAGCAGCACCTCGCCGATCGTGAGGTCGATCTCCTCGGGATCGACCCCCAGCGAGAACGTCAGGCTGGCCTGGGGGTCGGCGTCGACCAGCAGCACCCGCTGATCGAGCTCGACCAGGGCCGCTCCCAACGACGCCACGGTCGTGGTCTTGGCCACGCCGCCCTTCTGGTTGGCCACCGCGATCGTCGTCGTCACGCGGCCATGCTGCCACAGGAGGCCGCGCCCCGGCGGCCTCGTCGCGGTGGCATGCTGGACGCATGGCCCGTCGTGCACTGATCACCGGAGCGACCTCCGGCATCGGCAACTCGTTCGCCCGGCGACTGGCCGCGGACAACCACGACCTCGTGATCGTGGCACGCAGCGCCGACCGGCTCGAGCAGGTCGCCGCCGAGCTCCGGGCCAAGCACCGGGTCGAGGTCGACGTCGTGGTGGCGGACCTCAGCACGTCCGAGGGGATGGACCGGGTCGCGGAGCGCCTCACCGACACCGCCCGTCCCGTCGACCTGCTGGTCAACAACGCGGGCGCGTCGTTGGCCGGCTGGTTCGGCACCACCGACATCGCCGACGAGGACGCCCAGCTCGACCTGCTGGTCCGTGCCCCGATGCACCTGATGGACGCTGCGGTGAAGTCGATGTCGGGCCGCGGCGGCGGCGCCGTGATCAACGTGGCGAGCGTCGCGGCGTTCACCCCGCGCGGCGTCTACTCCGCGCACAAGGCCTGGCTGGTCAACCTGTCGCGCTGGGCCGACATCCACTACGACGACGTCAACATCGCGGTCCAGGCGCTGTGTCCCGGCTTCGTCCGCACCGAGTTCCACCAGCGGGGCGACATGGACGTCAGCGGCGTCCCCCGCTGGATGTGGCTCAAGGCCGACTACGTCGCCAAGGCGTCGCTCGACGACCTGCGCAAGGACAAGGCGGTCTCGATCCCGTCGTTGCGCTACAAGCTGCTCGCGACGCTGGCGCGGTACATGCCGTCGTCGCTGGTCGCCCGGATCGCGAAGCGGGGGCGCTGACGTGAGCACGCCGCGGACCCTCGACCTGCCCGACGGCGTGCAGGCCACCAAGATCGACACCGAGCGGGGCACGTTCGCGGCCCTCGCGGTGCGCGGCGGCCGGGCCGGCCACGTGCTCCTGGTGCCGGGCTGGACGGGGTCGAAGGAGGACTTCACGCCGGTGCTGCCGCTGCTCGCCGCGGCCGGGTTCGAGGCCACCGCCTACGACCAGCGCGGCCAGTACGAGACCCCGGGCGCCGACGACGACGACTACTCGCTGGGCGGCTACGCGGCCGACGCGCTGGCGGTCGCCCGCGCGATCACCCCGACGTCGCACCTTCTCGGGCACTCGTTCGGCGGCCTCGTCGCGCAGCGCGCCGCGGTCGACGCCGTCACGGCGTGGCGCACCCTGTCGCTGCTGTGCACCGGGCCCGGCACCCTCGGCCAGGGACCGCAGAAGCCGCTCGACCGCCTGGTCGAGGCGCTCGAGTCGGGCGTGCCGATGGCGCGGATCGTGCAGGACCTCAAGGGCGAGGCGCTGGAGTCCGAGCCCGACGACGTCGAGGCGTTCGTGCAGGACAAGTTCGCCCGCACGTCCCGGGTGTCGCTCGCCGCCATGACGCGGCACCTGATCGAGAGCCCCGACCTGACCGACCGCGTCGCGACCACTGGCATCGACTGCTGGGTCGGGCGCGGCGTCGACGACGCCGCGTGGCCGCACGACCGGCAGGACGACCAGGCGCACCGCCTCCGCACCACCACCGTCGTCGTGCCGTCGTCGGCGCACTCCCCCGCGATCGAGAACCCCGAAGGCCTCGCGGCCGCATGGCTGCCCTTCCTGCAGGAGGTCCGATGACCGACCTTCCCGTCACCCGCGGCTTCACCGGTCGTCGCAGGCCGGCCGACCGCGACCGCCTGCCACCGGGCCAGTACGACACCGGCCGGCTGTGGCCCGTGCTGTCGGCCGAGCCCACGCCGCGGATCCCTCACGAGCGCTGGGACCTGACGATCGACGGGCTCGTGCTCGAGCCGCACACGTGGGACTGGGACGCCCTGCGGTCGCTGCCGCACAGCACCACGACGCACGACATCCACTGCGTCACCACGTGGTCGCGCTTCGACACCTCGTTCACGGGCGTCAGCGTCGAGTCGCTGCTCGAGGTCACGGGCGTCGCGACGGGCGCGACCCACGTGCTGGCGCACTCCTCGACCGGCTACACGACCAACCTGCCGCTCGACGACGTGCGCGCCGACCGGGCGTGGGTCGTGTGGGAGGCCGACGGCTCGCCACTGGCTCCCGAGCACGGCGGCCCGGTGCGCCTGGTGGTGCCGCACCTGTACTTCTGGAAGTCCGCCAAGTGGCTGTCGCGACTGGAGCTGCTCGACCACGACGAGCAGGGCTTCTGGGAGCGCAACGGCTACCACGACCGGGGCGATCCCTGGCGCGAGCAGCGCTACCAGGGCGATGCCTGACCTGCCCGGCGTGAGCGACGGCTCCGGCCCGAGCGGCTGGGAGCTCGCGACGGTGCGTGCGGTCGACCACCCGCTCGAGGGCTACGTCCGGCTGCGGCTCGAGGTGCCGGGCGAGGCGCGCCGCCACCTCGCGGGACAGCACTACGTGGTCCGGCTGCGCGCCGACGACGGCTACACGGCCCAGCGGTCGTACTCGACCGCGTCGGCGCCCGGCGACCCGCTCGTGGAGCTGATGGTCGAGCGCATGCCCGACGGCGAGGTGTCGGGCTTCCTGCACGACGAGGTGCGGGTCGGCGACACGTTCGAGCTCCGCGGACCCATCGGCCGCTGGTTCGTGTGGGACGGCGAGACACCGGCGGTCGCGTTCGCGGGCGGTTCGGGGGTCGTGCCGATCGTCTCGATGCTGCGCCACGCGGTCGGCCTCGGGCGACCCGACCTGCTGCGCGTCGTCGTGGTCGGTCGCAGCCTCGACGCCCTCCCCTACGTCGACGAGCTGCGGGCCACCGGGGCGTTCGTCGCGCTCACGCGCGAGAACCTCGGCAGCCGGGTCGCGGCCCCGCCCTACCCCGAGGAGCTGGCGCCCCTCGTCGCGGGCGCCGAGGTCGCGTTCGTGTGCGGCGGCGTGGGCTTCGCCGGCTACGCGACGCGCGAGCTCGAGGACCTGGGGGTCGCGAGCAGCGCGATCCGGGTGGAGCAGTTCGGCGTCACGGGCTGACGACCGGTGACGGCGCGACCCAACCCCGCCAGATCGCCAGCAGGCGCAGTCCCGTCGCGAGCACGGCACCGGTGACCACGACCGGCAGCGTCGGCAGCTCGGCCCACAGCCCCGCCGCCGCGACACCCGACCCGAGCATCGCCGGGATCGCGTACAGCTCGCCGGTGCTGAGGATCACCGGCACCCGACCCGACAGCACGTCGCGGACGATGCCGCCGCCGACCGCGGTCACGACCCCGAGGAACGCCGACGGGACCGGACCGAGTCCGTGCTCGACGGCCTTCAGCGTGCCGGCGACGCAGAACAGACCGAGCCCGAACGCGTCGAAGACGTTGATCGTGCGGTCCTGCCGGCTGAGCCGCGGGTGCCACCAGAACACCGCGACCGCGACGACGAGCGGCACAATCAGGTAGCGCCAGTCGGCCAGCGCGGTGGGCGGTATCTCGCCGATTAACAGATCGCGCACCCAGCCGCCGCCGAGGCCGGTGACGGTCGCCAGCGCGAGCACGCCGACGACGTCGAGACGCTGGCGCACCGCGACCAGACCGCCCGACACGGCGAACACCGCGATCCCCAGCAGGTCGAGGACGAGCAGCAGCATCAGCGCGCCAGGAGCTT
>JALRKU010000065.1 GCA_023254755.1 Aeromicrobium sp.
GTGCTCACCCGCGAGCAGCTGCTCGCCGACGTCTGGGGCTGGGCCGACGCCTCCGGGACCCGCACCGTCGACAGCCACCTGAAGGCGCTGCGTCGCAAGCTGGGCGCGCACCGGTTCCGCACGGTCCACGGGGTGGGGTACGCCCTCGAGGCGGACGCGTGAGCCGCGACCTGCGCCCGCTCGACCCGGTCAGGTCGATCAAGGCCAAGCTCGGAGCGCTGGTCGCCGCGGCGGTCGCGGTCGCCAGCCTGGTCGCGGCCGTCACCACCTCGGCCGGTGCCGCTCCCGTGCTGGTGGTGCCCGTGGCCGTCGGCGTGGGCCTGCTCGTGACCCAGGTGCTCGCCCGGGGGATGACCTCGCCGCTGCGCGAGATGACGGCGGCGGCGAGCCGGATGGCCGACGGCCACTACGGGCAGCGGGTCCGGACCGACTCGCGCGACGAGGTCGGCGACCTCGCGGTCGCGTTCAACCGCATGGCCGCGACCCTGGAGTCGGTCGACCAGCAGCGCCGTGACCTGGTCGCGAACGTCTCGCACGAGCTGCGGACCCCGATCGCGGCGCTGCACGCCGTGCTGGAGAACCTCGCCGACGGCGTGACGGCGCCCGATCCCGACACGCTCCGTGCCGCCCACGAGCAGACCGAGCGGTTGACCCGACTGGTGTCGGACCTGCTCGACCTGTCGCGCGTCGAGGAGGGGATCGAGCCCTTCAGTCCCGTGGCGACGGACCTCGGCACCCTGCTGAGGGAGGCCGTCGAGCGTCATCGCGACGACCGCCTCGAGCACGTGGTGGCCGTGGAGCCCGCCGGACTGACGGTCGACGTCGACCCCGACCGGATCGACCAGCTGCTGGCCAACCTGCTGACCAACGCGAACCGGCACAGCCCCCCGGGGGGCACGGTCGAGCTGCGGGCCGTCGCCGACGACGACGTCGTGGTGCTCACGGTGTCCGACGAGGGTCCCGGCATCCCGGTCGCCGATCGTGACCGCGTGTTCGAGCGGTTCGCGACGAGCTCGGCCCGACACAGCGGGACGGGCCTGGGCCTGGCGATCGCACGCTGGGTCGCCCACCTGCACGGCGGCACGATCGTCGCCGCCGCTCCCGAGCGCGGCGGAGCCAGCCTCGTGGTCACGCTGCCCCGCCACGCCGACACCGCCGTCCACCCGAAGGAGCCTCTGCCCATGAGCACCCTGACCCCTCCCGCACCCGAGCCGACGGGCCTGGGCACCTCGCCGACCGCGACCGGCCTCCTCGACCGGCTCTGGCCCGACACGGAGGCCGGGCGCCCACGTCTCGTCGCCGCCTGCGCGGCCGTCGGCACCGCGGCCGCGATCGTCCTGCCCGAGCACGCCCTCGGCGTGGGCTGGGCCCTCGTGTGGGCGGCGGCGTGCGCGATCGTCGTCTGGGCGCGTCGCTGTCGCCCTGGCACCCGGCGGACGTCGTCGACGTGGTCCTGGCCTCGGCGCTGCTCTCGATGCTCGCCGTCCGCGACGCGGAGTGGGTCACGGTGCCGTGCGCCCTGGCCGCCCTGGCGGTCGTCGCGCTCAACGCGTCCCGCGCACGCACGGCCCTCGGGTCGGTCCTCGCGCTCGCCGCGGTACCGCTCGCCGGGCTGCGCGGACTGCCCTGGCTCGGGCGCTCCCTGACCGTGGCCCGCGGATCGCACCGCTGGGTCGCGGTGATCCGCACCTCGGTCGTGAGCGTCGTGCTGCTCGTCGCCTTCGGCGCGCTGTTCGCCTCGGCCGACGCGCTGTTCGCCGACTGGATCGGCATGATCGTGCCCAGCGTCCCGTTGCACGACGTCCCGGCCCGGGCCGTCCTCGGCACGGTCGTCGCGGGCATCACCCTGGCGGCCGCGTACGTCGCGCTCGCCCCACCGGCGGTCGACGCCGCCCGTCGTCTCGGCCGTCGCTCGACGAGTCGGTTCGAGTGGCTCGTGCCGCTGGTCGTCGTCGACGCCGTGATGGCCGTGTTCCTGGTGGCACAGGCGACGGCCCTGTTCGGGGGCCACGCCTACCTGCGACGCACCACGGGACTGACCTACGCCGAGTACGTGCACCAGGGCTTCGGCGAGCTCACCGTCGCGACCTTGCTCACCCTCTCGGTGCTCGGCTGGGTCGGCCGCACCGCGGCTCCGGGCCGCCACCGTGACGTCGCCGCCGGCGCGCTCGGTGTCATGACGCTCGTGGTGGTCACCTCGGCGCTGCACCGGATGAGTCTCTACATGGACGCGTACGGCTTCACCCGGCTGCGCCTGCTGGTCTCGGTGTTCGAGGGCTGGCTCGGCGTGGTCGTGGCGCTCGTCCTCGTCGGAGGCCTGCTCAGAGCCACCTGGGTCGCGCGCGTGGCGATCCGGGTCGGAGCAGCTGCCCTGCTCGCCCTCGCGCTGGCCAACCCCGACGCGTGGATCGCCGAGCACAACCTGACCCGGGACACGTCGACCACGCCGATCGACTACGGCTACCTCGGGACGCTGTCGTCGGACGCGTACCCCGTGATCGCGCGGCTTCCGCAGGCGGAGTTCGTCTGCGTCACGTCGGCGTCGGTCGAGCGGATCGACGACGAGGGATGGCTCGGGTGGAACCTGGGTCGCCACCGGGCCGCGGACCTCGAGGACAGGCGTCCGCCGGCCGCCGACGGCGCGCCGTGCGTCAGGCCTTCGGGGCCTTGACGGTGACGACGGGGCACTCGGCGTCGAACAGCACCGTCTGCACGGTGGATCCCATCACCAGCTTGCCCACGGGGGAGCGGCGGCGCTGACCGAGCACGATCAGGTCGGCGCTCTCCAGACGCGCGTGGTCGAGGATCGACGCTGCGGCGCCGGCACCACCCGCGAGGTGCACGACCTCGCCGTCGAGGCCGTCGGCGGCGAGCCGGGCCTCGACGTGCTCGATCACGACGTCGGGCGTCACCTCGGGGTGCGGCGGCAGCCCACCCACGATCACGACCAGACGCGACGAGTCGAGGCCCGCCTGCGCGAAGGCCCAGTCCAGGGCCGCATCGCTCTCGGGGGACATGTCGTAGCCGGCGACGATGGTGCTCATGGGTCGACGCTAGCGCCCCGCACCGAGCCAGCGGAATCCTGACAAACGGCCACCTTCGTCAGGTCCCGCCCTCGCGGTCACGTCGACAGGCGGGCCACGTCGGGCTCGTCGTCGCCGAAGTAGCGCCGCATCAGCGCGTCGCGGTTGCGCCGCGACGACCACTGCAGGTACTCCTCGCCCCACGCCGTCCGGCCGACGACCCAGTACTTCACGACGTTCTTCGGCACCACCAGGGCCGTGGCCCAGGGCAGCCGCCGGGGCAGGTCGAGGTCGTCGAGTCCGCGTCGACCCAGGAACACCCGGAGCATGCTCAGCAGCCGCTCCTGGGTGTACCGGCCGCGCAGGCCCGACAAGGCTCCGTACCGCAGGGTGAGCTGCGCGTCCACGATGCTGTTCGCGAGCTGTCCGCCCGCCTCGGTGACGTCGTCCTGCGCGCGCAGGACGTGGTAGTTCAGGCGATGCCGCTCCCGCTCGGTGTCGACGAGCCAGTCGTCCTCGACGCCCATGAGCCAGCCGACGTACTTCCACAGGTGCATGACGGCTCGCGAGTCCGCCCGGGTGATCCGGACACCGAGCGCGCGGGCGCCCAGGAGCAGGGCACCGTCGAACAGACCCAGCGTCGCCGCCTGGTCCGACGCGTTGATCGGCAGCCCCCAGTAGGCGGTGTCCCAGCGTCCGCTGTCCCGGAAGCTGTGGTTGACCAGGGCGTGCATCAGGCGCACGTGCACGGTCAGGTGCCAGCCCTCGCCGTCGCGGAGCATCGCGTCGTGGCCCGAGACTGCGATGCCCCACTTCTGCGTCTCGCCCAGGCGCCGCCGGGTCGTGTCGCCGGCCAGCCCGCCCGTCGCGACCAGCAGGTCGGTCGGTCCGCCGAACCGGTAACCCCCGATGAGCGCGAGCTGGAGCAGGACGTCGGAGGCGTTGCGGCCGAGGCGGCGATAGATCCGGGCGCCCTCGTTGACCAGGTCCATGTCGACCCACGCGGGGGTGGCCTCGACGTGCTCGAAGAAGGCGCGCAGCGCCGGGGGAGCGTCGGGCACCGTGGCGAGGCCGCCGCGCAGCGCGCGCTGGAACTGCTGCATGGACGCCCGGTCGTCTCCTGACGACCGCATGGCGACGGCCAGCCGCTCGCCGATCTCGTCGCAGACCATGAAGCGCCGGCCGATCTGCTCCATCAGGTCCTCGTCGACGCGGTGGACACGACCGACGACCTTGAGCACGCGGCCGATCGACGCTGCGCGCCGTTCTCCGGCGCGGAAGCGCCCGGGGAGGACGGGCAGCTCGTCGGTGCCTGCGGAAGCGGTGAGGGTCACGGCGTGATGGTGACACGAGCATTCGCTCGCATACCATTCGCATCATGGCTCCCGTGTCGCCCGACCCCCACCTGCGCAAGAGCCCGCGCCAGGAGCGCTCGCGCCAGATGGTCGACCGGATCGTCGAGGCGGGCCGCACCGTGCTGCTCGAGCAGGGCCACGAGCGCACCACCACCAACCGCGTCGCCGACGAGGCCGGCATCAGCCCGGGCTCGCTGTACCAGTACTTCCCGAACAAGGAGGCGATCCTGGCCGCCGTGATGGACCGCTACTCCAGGGACGTCTCCGAGGAGCTGGCCGGCCTGGTCGCTCCGCCGGGACGCCGAGATCCCGTCGCGACGCTGCGCGCGACGTTCCACGGGCTCCTCGACGTGCTGGAGACGCATCGCGAGTTCGTGCGGCTGGTGACGGAGGTGCTGCCGCGCACCCAGACGGGGGAGCGGACCGGGGAGATCGAACGTCGCGTCCGGGACCTGGTCGGTGCGTACCTGGCGTTCGCTCCGTCCACGAGCCGCATCGCGCCGGCCGCGTCGGCGTGGATCCTGGTGCGCATGGTCGAGCACCTCAGTGTGCAGTACGTGCTGGAATCACCGGAGATCTCCCGCGATCAGCTCGTCGACGAGATGGTGCGACTGACGATCGCCCACGTGGCTCCTGCGTCATAGGCGACCGAACGCGAGCACCGGTCGGATCAGACCGGGTCGTCGAGGGCCTTGGCGATGGTCAGGTTGAGCGACGTCAGGGTCGGCCAGCCCTCCTCGGCGAACTCGTGGGCGTCGAGCACCGCGTGGGCGATGCTCCAGGAGCGGGCGTCGTCCAGGTCGATCCCGGCGGTGTCGGCGACGACCTCGAGGCGGTGGCGCACCATCCACCGCAGACCGGCACCCGTGCCGTACTCCTCGACCCGGTTGCGCAGGGCCGCGTGCACGTCGAAGCCGGCGGGCCCCGCCACCGGCTGCGGGTCGATGGCCAGCCAGGGCTCGCGCGACGCGGCCAGCACGTTGCCGTAGTGCAGGTCCAGGTGGAGCAGCCTCGGCTCGTAGGGGCGGTGGTCGAAGATCTCGAGCGCCCGCTCGGCCCATCGCCGCGGCACGGTCCGCGGCCTGTCACGCAGCGGCGCGATCCGGTGGGTCACCGCGTCGGCGAACGCCGGGACGGTCGCGGGGGGAGCGACGTGCAGCCGACGCAGGAGCCCGCCGATCACCTCGCACGCCTCGGTCGCCTCGACGCCGTGCAGGTCGTGGCCCGGTCGGAGCGACTCCAGCAGGAGGGCGTGCGCCGCCGGGTGCGCCGCGACGAGACGGACGATGCCGCGCCCGCCCCAGTGCCGCAGCCCGACGTGCTCGTGGTCCGCCTCGCGGTGCGGCCAGCTGATCTTGAGCACGAGCGGCTCGCCGTCGCGCTCGACCGGGAGGACGAGCGCGTTGTGCCCGTTCGTCGCCGGCCCGGTCACCCGCAGGTCCCACGCGTCGAGGCGGTCCTGCACGAGTCCCGGCAGCCGACGCAGCCAGGTGTCGCCGTCGACGCCGTGGTCCGGCGACCGGCCCGTCAGCCGGCGGACCAGATCGGCCGGCAGCGGGACGGAGGCGGACACCGGACCATTGTCCCCGCGGGACGCGGCCCCTGGCTCAGCAGCGTCGACCCGGCGGCGACGTTCGACGGCGTCTCTGGCCTACGCTGCTGGGCGTGAGCCACGTGAACCGACTGGTCCCGATGCAGCCGCGAGACCCCGACGAGCCGCACCGCGCCGCGAGCACCCTCGAGCTGTTCTTCGACCTGGTGTTCGTCGTCGCCGTCAGCATCGCCGCCGTCGAGCTGCACCACGCCCTGACCGAGGACCACGTCCGTGACGGCGTCGTCACGTACCTGCTGGTGTTCTTCGGCATCTGGTGGGCCTGGATGAACTTCACCTGGTTCGCGACCTCGTTCGACACCGACGACTGGCTGTACCGGGTCACGACGTTCGTGCAGATGATCGGCGTCCTGGTGCTCGCCGCCGGGATCCACGACGCCTACGCCGACCGCGACTTCCGCCTGCTGGTGGCGGGCTACGTGGTGATGCGCGTCGCCCTGGTGTCGCAGTGGCTGCGCGCTGCACGAGGAGCCGGCGACCGGCGAGCGACCGCGCTCACCTACGCCGGCGGCATCGCCGCCGTCCAAGCCCTGTGGCTGCTGTTCCTCCTCCTGCCCGACGACCTGCAGCTGGCTGCCTTCTTCGTCCTCGCGCTGCTCGAGGTCGCCGTCCCGGTCGTCGCCGAGCGCCGGGCCACGACGCCCTGGCACCCGCACCACGTGACCGAGCGCTACGGCCTGTTCACGCTGATCCTGCTCGGCGAGAGCCTGCTGGCCTCGTCGAACGCGGTGATCGAGGCGCTCAACGGCGACGAGGCAGAGCTCGGACCGCTCCTGCTGATCGCCCTGCTGGCGTTCGTCGTCACCGCAGCGCTGTGGTGGATCTACTTCTGGCCGCCCCACCACGCAGCGATCCGGGGCCTGCGCCAGTCGCTGCGGTACGGCTACACGCACTACTTCGTGTTCGCCGCGGCCGGAGCGTTCTCGGCGGGCGTCGAGGTCGAGATCGACGTGCTCACCCACCACTCGAAGCTCAGCGAGACCGCCGCCTCGTTCACCGTGACGATCCCGGTCGCGATCTTCGTGCTCGGCATCTGGTGGATCGCGATCCGCGACCACGCCGTCCCCGTCGTCAACGCCGTGGTTCCCCTGGGTGCCCTGCTGGTCCTCCTCGATCCCGTCATCCCGGTCCCGATCACCCTGACGACGGCGATCATGGTCGTCATCGTCGTCGTCCTGGTCCTGCGACCTCCGGTGATGCGCGACCCCGACCATGCCTGACGGCCCCGCGCCGGTGGCGGCCCGGCAGCGCGAGCCCTTCGTCGCGTCATGACGCGCATCGACCAGACCGACCGGCTCCGCGACCTCGCGGCGCTGCGACGGGCGAAGGACCGCATGGACCGTGACCACGCGCAGCCGCTCGATGTCGCGGCCGTCGCGGCCGCCGTGCACCTGTCCGCAGGGCACGCCAGCCGGGCGTTCAAGGCCGCGTACGGAGAGACGCCGTACTCGTACCTGATGACCCGGCGGGTCGAGCGGGCCATGACCCTGCTGCGTCGTGGCGACCTCTCGGTGACCGAGGTGTGCTTCGCCGTCGGCTACGGCTCGCTCGGCACGTTCAGCACGCGCTTCTCCGAGCTGGTCGGCATGTCACCGAGCGAGTACAAGGAGCTCGACGACGACGTCGCGGTCGGGCTGCCGCCGTGCATCGCCAGGCAGGTGCTGCGACCGGTCAGGAATCGAGAAGCCACCGATCCCGGTCGACCCCTAGCGTGAGCGCCATGGACATCTCGATTCACTACGCGTTCCTGCCGCACACCGACCCGGAGGCGTCGCTGGAGTTCTACCGCGACGTGCTGGGCTTCGAGGTCCGCCAGGAAGTCGGCCGCGGCGCATGGCGCTGGATCACGGTCGGGCCGCCGAACCAGCCGCAGACCTCGATCGTGCTGCAGCCGCCGACCGCCGACCCCAACCTGAGCGACGAGGAGAAGCAGACCATCCTCGAGCTCGTCGCGAAGGGCAGCTACGCGGGCATCACCCTGGCGGCGGACGACCTCGACGCGGCCTTCGCCGCCGTCGAGGCGAGCGGGGCCGAGATCCTGCAGGAACCCGCTGACCAGGACTACGGCGTGCGCGACTGCGCCTTCCGCGACCCCGCGGGCAACCTGGTCCGGATGAACCAGCGCTGACCGGCTCTCGTCACCGGCCATCGCTACGCTGCCGCCCATGACGCACGCCGCCGACAGCCACGACCTGATCCGCGTCCGCGGAGCCCGCGAGAACAACCTCAAGGACGTGAGCGTAGAGCTCCCCAAGCGGCGACTCACCGCCTTCACGGGCGTCTCCGGGTCGGGCAAGAGCTCGCTGGTCTTCGCCACGATCGCCGCCGAGTCCCAGCGCATGATCAACGAGACGTACAGCGCCTTCGTGCAGGGGTTCATGCCCAGCCTCGCCCGGCCGGACGTGGACGTGCTCGACGGCCTGACCACCGCGATCATCGTCGACCAGGAACGGCTCGGCGCGAACCCCCGGTCGACCGTCGGCACGGTCACCGACGCCCACGCCATGCTGCGCATCCTGTTCAGCCGGCTGGGCGAGCCCCACGTCGGCTCGCCGCAGGCGTTCAGCTTCAACGTCGCATCGATCAGCGGCGCCGGCGCGGTGTCCTTCGAGAAGGGCGGCAAGGCCGTCAAGGAGCGTCGCGACTTCTCGATCACCGGTGGCATGTGTCCCCGCTGCGAGGGCAGGGGAGCGGTGTCGGACTTCAACCTCGCGGCGCTGTACGACGACAGCAAGTCGATCAACGAGGGCGCGCTCACGATCCCGGGCTGGAGCATGGACGGCTGGCAGGGACGCATCCTGCGCGGCGTCGGCCTGTTCGACTGCGACAAGCCGATCAAGGACTTCACGGCCGAGGAGCTCGACGGGCTGCTGCACCAGGAGGCCACCAAGATCAAGGTCGAAGGCATCAACCTGACCTACCTCGGCGTCATCCCGCAGATCCAGAAGTCGTTCCTGTCCAAGGACGTGGAGGCGATGCAGCCGCACATCCGGGCGTTCGTCGAGCGCGCCGTCGTGTTCGCCACGTGTCCCGAGTGCGACGGGACCCGGCTGGCCGAGCACGCGCGCGCGTCGAAGATCCGCGGTCTCTCGATCGCCGACGTGTGCGCGATGCAGATCAGCGACCTGGCCGAGTGGGTCCGGGCGCTCGACGAACCCGCCGTCGGCCCCCTGCTCGAGGGGCTGCAGGACACGCTCGACTCGTTCGTGTCGATCGGCCTGGGCTACCTGAGCCTCGAGCGCGCGTCCGGCACGCTGTCCGGGGGAGAGGCCCAGCGCACCAAGATGATCCGGCACCTCGGATCGGCGCTCACCGACGTCACCTACGTCTTCGACGAGCCGACGATCGGCCTGCACCCGCACGACGTGCAGCGCATGAACGAGCTGCTGCTGCAGCTGCGCGACAAGGGCAACACGGTGCTGGTCGTCGAGCACAAGCCCGAGGCGATCGCGATCGCCGACCACGTCGTCGACCTCGGCCCCGGGGCGGGCACCGCCGGGGGAGAGATCGTCTACCAGGGCGACTTCGCCGGCCTGCAGGCCAGCGACACGCTCACCGGGCGCCATCTCGCCTACCGTGCGCGACTCAAGGACGAGGTGCGCACGCCCACCGGTGCGCTCGAGATCCGCGGCGCGTCCACGCACAACCTGCGCGACGTCGACGTCGACGTGCCGACCGGGGTGCTGTGCGTCGTCACCGGCGTCGCGGGCTCGGGCAAGAGCTCGCTGATCCACGGCAGCCTGGGGGACCGCGACGACGTCGTGTCGGTCGACCAGGGCGCGATCAAGGGATCGCGGCGCAGCAACCCCGCCACGTACACCGGCCTGCTCGAGCCCATCCGCAAGGCGTTCGCCAAGGCCAACGGCGTCAAGCCCGCCCTGTTCAGCGCCAACTCCGAAGGCGCCTGCCCGACCTGCAAGGGCGCGGGCGTCGTCTACACCGAGCTCGGACCGATGGCGACCGTGTCCAGCACCTGCGAGGAGTGCGAGGGACGTCGGTTCAGCTCCGAGGTGCTCGACTACACCTTCGGCGGGCGCACCATCCACGAGGTGCTCAGCCTGCCGGTCGCCGAGGCGCTGGAGTTCTTCGGCGACGGCGACGGCAAGGTGCCGGCCGCCCACAAGATCCTGGTGCGGCTCGCCGACGTCGGCCTCGGCTACGTCAGCCTCGGCCAGCCGCTCACGACCCTCTCCGGTGGGGAGCGCCAGCGGCTCAAGCTGGCCGTCCAGATGGCCGACGAGGGAGCTGTCCTGGTGCTCGACGAGCCGACCACCGGCCTGCACCTGGCCAACGTCGAGCAGCTGCTCGAGATGCTGGACCGACTCGTCGACTCCGGCACCTCCGTCGTGGTGATCGAGCACCACCAGGCCGTCATGGCGCACGCCGACTGGATCATCGATGTCGGTCCGGGCGCAGGACACGACGGCGGCACCATCGTCTTCGAGGGCACGCCGGCCGA
>JALRKU010000450.1 GCA_023254755.1 Aeromicrobium sp.
GAACCGGCTGCTGTTCGACGAGACCTACTACGCCAAGGACGCCTGGTCGCTGCTGCAGCACGGCTACGTCCGCGACTTCGTCGACGGGGCGGACGGGCGGATCGCCGACGGGAAGCTCAGCGGGCTGATGACCAGCGAGCCGTCGTGGGTCGTGCACCCCGAGGGCGGCCGCATCATGATCGCGATCGGCGAGCAGCTGTTCGGGCTCGACGCGTTCGGGTGGCGGATCAGCGCCGTGGTGGTCGGGGCGCTCACGGTGCTGGTGCTCGCCCGGCTCGTGCGCAAGCTCACCGGATCGACCTGGGCCGGATGCCTCGCGGGTCTCCTCCTGACGTTCGACGGTGCCCACTTCGTGCTGTCGCGCATCGCGCTGCTCGACGTGTTCCTGGCGTTCTGGCTCGTGTGCGGCGTCGCGTGCCTGGCCGCCGGACGCGACGCCGACGGGTGGCGCCTGCGGGCCTGGCAGCTCGGCGCCGGTCTCACGTTCGGCATGGCCTGCGCGACCAAGTGGAGCGGCCTCTACGGACTCGCGGCGTTCGGACTGCTGTTCGTCGTGTGGGAGGTCGTGCGCCGCCGCCCGTCGCCGGCCGCGATCGTCCCCCAGCTGCTGCGCGTCGGCGTGCCCGCGTTCGTGCTGGTCGTCGTGGTCGCGGGCGCCGTGTACCTGCTGACCTGGACGGGCTGGCTGATCCACCACGAGGCGTTCGAGGCCCGGTTCGGTCACGGCTACGGCACCTACTCCCAGCCGTGGGGCGCCTACCTGGACCGGCCGGCCACGGGCTTCCTCGGCGAGACCCGCGACGCGCTACGCTCCCTGTGGCACTTCCACGTGATGACGTACGACTTCCACACCAAGGGCCTCGACACCGCCGAGCACCCGTACCAGTCGAACCCGATCGGCTGGCTGGTGCTGGAGCGCCCCGTCGGCGTCGACGCCGTCAACGACCTGCCGGCCGACACGTGCGGCGCGGCGGCCGACTCCAGCTGCATGCGGGTCGTCACGATCCTCGGCAACCCGGCGGTGTGGTGGACCGGCGCCGCCGCGACCCTCGGTGCCGTCGTGGCGTGGATCCGCACGCGCGACGGCCGCTGGGCCGTCCCGGTCGTGGGCGTCCTGTCGGGCTGGCTGCCGTGGTTCGCCAACGACGACCGACCGATCTTCTCCTTCTACGCCGTCACGGTACTGCCGTTCATGATCGTGGCGATCGCGATGATCGCCCATGCGGGCTGGGCGCAGGCCAGGACACCCCGGTCACAGGTCGGCTCGTGGATCCTCACCGGTGCCTACGTCGCGATCGTCATCGGCCTGTTCGTCTACTTCCGGCCGATCCTCACCGACCAGCTGGTGCCCTACGACACCTGGCACCACCGGATGTGGTCGAGCCGCTGGATCTAGAGGGCGGCCAGCGCCTCGGACACGATGCGTCGCCCGAGGGCCCGCTCCTCCTGGTCGGTCGAACCCGCCAGGTCGACACCGGCCAGCACGGGGCCCTGCTCCGCGACGACCTCGACGAAGTCCTGGCCCACCGCGTCGTCGAGCACTCGCGCCGTCAGGTTGCCGACCGGCCGTCGCACCAGCTGCTCGGCGCTGACCACCTGCTGCAGCGCGCGCTCGTCGACGTAGCCGTCGAGGGCTGCGTCGCCCTCGCGGACGACGACGATCGCGTCGGCGACGGCATCGCGGTGCGGGGGCTCGAAGCGGTAGGTCCTCACGTCGGCGCGGTTTCGCAGCCGTGACACGACCGAGTCGACGTCGAGTCGGTCCAGGCTGCGGCGCAGGCGCGACCGCTGCGACGAGCCGAGCCAGCCGGCCGCTCCCCCGGTGAGCAGCTCGATCGCGGCCCACGCGGTGCGCGGCTCCCACACCCGGGCCCGCACGGCACCCCGACGCGCGACGTGCGCCTCGAGCGATGCCACCGACACGATCCCCCGGCGTGGCGCGTCGAGCTCGCCCCGAGCGACCAGGTGTCGCACCTGTCGGTCGCTCACCCCGAGGCGTCGAGCCGCCTCCCCCGTCCGGATCAGCTCCATCCCTCCACCATGAGAAGGTCCGGAGCCGCTGTCAACCGGTCGTCGTCACGACGCCCAGCACGCGCGACGCGAGCCAGGCGATGTCGGACGCCGCCTCCTTGGGCGACTTGCCGGGCCGGGTCAGGTGCGACAGCACGAGCCGGATGACCACCTCGACCGCGACGTCGAGCTCGGCGTCGGAGACCGGCAGCGGACCGAACCGGTCGACGATCAGGTCGCGCACCGCGCTCGACGCGAGGTCGACGATCTGCCCCGACTCGGTCGTGAGCAGCATCAGGAAGTCGGTGTCGGTGTCCTCGGCCCAGGGCCCCGCGATGCTGCGGATGACGACACTGGTCTCGCCGAAGCGCAGGACCCCCGTGCACGCCTCGCGCAGTCCGTCGACCAGGTCGTCGGACGCGACGATCGCGGCCCGAGCAACCTCGAGGAACTTCAGCGTCTCGTGCAGCGCCAGCTGCTGCGCGAGCCCGTGCTTGGTGCCGAACTCGTTGTAGACCGTCTGCCGGCTGACCCCCACCTCGCGGGCGACGCGCGCCATCGTGACCGAGCCCCACCCGTCGGCCTCGGTGAGGTCGTACGCGGCGGCCAGCAGGCGATCGCGGGTCGGGGTCCCCGGGCGCGGTCGCCTGGCGTCGACGGTCATGGCATCAGTGTGCGCTCAGAGCTCGACCATCACGAAGTCGGCCTTCGCCGCGCCACAGTCCGGGCACGTCCAGTCGTCGGGGATGTCGTCCCACTTCGTGCCCGGCGGGATGTCCTCCTCGGGCCACCCCTCGGCCTCGTCGTAGATGAAGCCGCACTGCTGGCACTGGAATCGCTTCACTGGTCCGCTCCTTGCTGCTGGGCCCGGGTCTCCATACCGCTGGTCGACGCCCGCGTCTCCATGCTGATGATCGGGCCGTCCTGGTCGTTGTGCACGAAGTCCTCGATCGGCAGGAAGTCGACCTGCTCGCGCACGCCGCAGTCGGGGCACGTCCAGTCGGGGTCGATGTCGGCGAACGCGGTGCCCGCCGGCCACCCCTCCCGAGGGTGTCCCGCATCCTCGTCGTACACGTACTCGCAGTTGGGACAGATGAACTTCGCCATCAGGCGGCCACCGGCTCGCTCGTCGTGCCGTACCGACGGCGGTACTTCGCCGCGACCCGCGGGTGCAGGTTGGCCAGCTCGAGGTCGCCGTCGAAGTGCTCGAGCACGCGGTGGTCCATCACCTTGCGCCACACCGGCGGCAGCCAGGTGAGCACGATCATCCCGGCGTACCCGGTCGGCAGCGTGGGCGCCTCCTTGAAGTTGCGCAGCGCCTGGTAGCGGCGGGTCGGGTTCGCGTGGTGGTCGCTGTGTCGCTGCAGGTGGTAGAGCAGCACATTGGTGCCGATGTTGTTGCTGTTCCACGAGTGCGACGGATTGACCCGCTCGTACCGGCCCGACTCGAGCTTCTGGCGCTTCATGCCGTAGTGCTCCAGGTAGTTGACCGACTCGAGCAGCCAGATGCCGGCGACGGCCTGGATCAGCAGGAACGGCAGGATCTCGACGCCGAACGCGATGGTGAGGCCGCCCCACAGCAGGATCGAGAACATCCAGGCGTTGAAGAGGTCGTTCTTGAGGGTCCACGGCTTCTTGCCGAGGCGGTCGAGGCGCTTCTTCTCCAGCTCCCACGCGCTGCTGAGGCTGCCCCACACGGTGCGGGGCATGAACTCCCAGACGGTCTCGCCGAGGCGGCCGGTGGCGGGGTCCTCGGGCGTCGCTACGCGCACGTGGTGGCCGCGGTTGTGCTCGATGTAGAAGTGGCCGTAGAAGGTCTGGGCGAGGGCGACGCGGGCGAACCAGCGCTCGTGCTCCTCCTTCTTGTGGCCCAGCTCGTGCGCCGTGTTGATGCCGATGCCGGCGACCATGCCGAGGCCGAGGGCCAGACCGATCTTGTCGACGACCGACAGCGGGTCGGCGATGCCGGGCAGCGTGCCGCCGCCGAGCAGGTAGGCGCCCCACACCAGGCCGATCAGCTGCAGCGGGATGAACGCGTAGGTGATCCACCGGTAGTAGCGGTCCTCCTCGAGCGCCTCGAGGACCTCGTCCGGCGGGTTGTCGGGATCGAGCCCGGCGACCAGGTCGAACAGCGGGATGATCACGAACACGAACACCGGGCCGAAGTACCAGGACAGGCTCGAGCCCGTCCACGCGTACAGACCCCACATCGCGAGCGGGATCAAGGGGATCAGCGCCCCGAGGATCCACATGTAGCGCTTGCGGTCGGTCCACTCGACGACCTTGCCGTCGACGGTTGCCTGGACGGTCATGACAGCCACCTCCTTGTGGTTTACAGAACCATAGGAAATGTAAAGTCCGTCGTCAAGGGCGTCGCAGGATCAGCACCAGCAGGAATGAACGACCCCGGACCCGCCCTGGGTGGGCGGGCCCGGGTCGCACCCCGAGGGAGCGGGTCTAGGTGTTCGCGTAGGCCGACACGATGGCGGGGCCGAGCACGAGGATGAACAAGACAGGCAGGACGCAGGTCATCAACGGGATGAGGATCTTGACCGGCACCTTCTGTGCAGCAGCCTCCGCCCGCATGCGTCGCTTGAGCCTCAGCTCCTTCGCCTGGGACCGGACGACCGACGAGATGGACACGCCGTACTCCTCGGCCTGCACCACAGCCCGGCAGAAGCTCTTGAGGTCATCCACGCTGGACCGGTCGGCGAGCGCCAGGTAGGCCTCACGGCGGGACAGGCCGAGAGCGATGTCCTGCACCAGTCGGAGCACCTCGTCCGCGAGCGGGCCAGTGTTCCGCTGACCTGCCCGACCGAGTGCAGCCTCGAAACCCACACCTGCTTCGATCGAGATGACGATCTGGTCCAGCAGGTCGGGCAGCTCCTTCTGGATCTGCTCCTGTCGCTTGATCGCCATGTTCTTGATCAAGAGGTCCGGCACGAAGTAGCCCACGGGGACCATCGCCAGACCGAACAGCACGAACAGCGGGTTGCCGCTCTTGGCGACCATCACCAGGAAGAAGAAGATGCCGAAACCCAAGCCGATCGGCTTGTACAGGATCGCCTTGTCGAGGCTCCACCCGGCCGGCCTGCCGGCCAGCACCAGGTCACGCTCGATCCGGGCCGTCATCGACGGCGGGGTGAGCTGGGCCAGCCAACCACGGTCGAGCCGGTTGGTGGGAATCAATCGCCGCCTGGGCTTGGCCGGTCCCGCCGGCGCCGACAGCTCGATCGCCCGCTCGCGGACCCGGGCGTCCGGTGTCGACACCACGCCGAGGCCCAGGGCCGCCGCGCCGAGCGCCGCGAGGATCAACAGGATCGCCAGGAACACCATCACAGCCTCCTCAGAACTCGATCCGCACGATGGACCGCATCCACAGCCCGCCGAGCACGTAGGCGACCAGGCTGCCGGCGAGCAGCAGCTTGCCGATGCCGGAGTCGACGAAGGTGGTCATCGTCTCCCCGGAGACCAAGGCGTAGTAGCCGCCGATGCCCACCGGGAGCAGCATCAGGATCACCGCCGACAGCCGCCCCTCGGCCGACAACGCCATCACCTGCATGCGCACGTGCTGGCGCTCGCGGATCGTCTCGGCCACCTGGTCGAGGATCTCGTTGAGGTTGCCGCCGGTCTCGCGCTGGGCGCTGATCGCCGCGGCGACCCACTTGAAGTCGTCGCTGTGCATGCGCGCCGCGACGTCCTCCAGCGCCGCGACCATGTCGCGGCCGAGGCGGGCCTCATTCGCGGCACGAGCCAGCTCGGGCCCCAGCGGCGAGTCGATCTCTCTGGCCACCGCGTCGAGCACCCGGTCGAACCCGTGCCCGGCACGCAGCGACGCGGCCATCAGCTGCAACGCCTGCGGCAGCTGGTCGGCGAACTTGCGGTACACCCGACCCGTCCGCCAGCTCAGCCAGATCTTGGCGACGATCGGCACCGCCACCGCGAACAGCAGACCCACGAGCACGCTGCCGAGCAGCACCATGCCGACGCCGAACGCCACCACACCGACGCACCCGAGCAGCACCACGAAGCTGGCCAGCGGCATGACGATGCCCGCTCGCTGCAGCTCCTCGGCCTGGAACGGCGCCCGACCGTCCCTGCGCAGGTACTCGTCGACCTTGCCCTCGACGAACTCGGCCGACTTGGTCAGCGCCGACTTCTGCTCGACCACCGAGTAGGCCGCCACACGATGCTTCGACACCCTGCGGGCCGGCGGACCCTCGAGCGCCACGTACAGGCTCAGCAGGGCGAACAGCACCAGCATCACCGACATCAGCACCAACATGTCGTCACCATCCGTCCGTGTCGCGCAGGTTGGCCAGGTCGAACTCGATGCCGTGGTCCGCGAACTTCTCGCTGAAGTGCGGCCGCACACCGGTCGGCCTGGCGTGGCCCTTGAACTTGCCGTTCTCGTCCAGTCCGGCAGAGAAGTCGAACGTGAACACGTCCTGCAGCACGACGGTGTCGCCCTCCATGCCGAGCACCTCCGTCACGTTGACGATGCGTCGCGTGCCGTCGCGCAGGCGCTGGATCTGCACGATCACGTCGATCGCCGACGCCGCCTGCTCGCGGATGGCTCGCAGCGGCAGGTCCATGCCGGCCATCAGCACCAGCGTCTCCAGACGCGCCATGGCGTCCCGCGGGCTGTTGGCGTGCAGCGTGCTGAGCGATCCGTCGTGGCCGGTGTTCATGGCCTGGAGCATGTCGAGCGCCTCGCCCCCGCGGCACTCGCCGACGACGATGCGGTCCGGCCGCATGCGCAGCGAGTTGCGCACCAGGTCGCGGATCCGCACCTCTCCGGCACCCTCGATGTTCGGCGGCCGGCTCTCCAGGCGCACCACGTGCGGCTGCTGCAGGCTCAGCTCCACCGCGTCCTCGATCGTCACGATGCGCTCTCCGCTGGGGATGAACGCCGACAGCACGTTGAGCAGGGTGGTCTTTCCGGTGCCGGTGCCGCCGGAGACCAGGATGTTCAGCTTGGCCTCGACGCACGCCTCGAGCAGCCGCGCCATCTGCTCGGTCATCGAGCCGAAGGACACCAGGTTGGCCACCGTGAGCGGGGTCTTGGAGAACTTGCGGATGGTCAGCGACGAGCCGTCGACCGCCAGCGGCGGGATGACGGCGTTGACGCGCGACCCGTCCTCCAGGCGCGCGTCGACCAAGGGCGACGCCTCGTCGATCCGGCGACCCACCCGGCCAACGATCCGCTCGATCACGCGACGCAGGTGGTCCTCGGACGTGAACCGCGTCGCGGCCTGGGTCAGCCGACCCGAGCGCTCGACGTAGACCCGGTCGAAGCGGTTGACCATGATCTCGGTGACGGTCGGGTCGTCCAGCAGCCGCTCGAGCGGACCCAGGCCGATCGCGTCGTTCTCGACGTCGCGCAGCAGGCGCCGGCGCTCCTCGACCGACAGCAGCTGCTGCTCGGACTCGATGATCTCGGCCAGCTCGTCACGCACGATCTCGTGCAGCTCGTCGGGTGTCAGCGACGAGTCGTTGACCCGACTGCCCAGTCTTTCGAACAGCAGCTCCGACGTGCGGGCCTTGACCTCGGCGAACGCGTCGTTGGCGGCCACGATCGATCCGTCGAGGTCAGGGATCGTCTCGACCTCGACGGCCTCGATCTTGGCGGCATTGGCCTCGCGCGCCTCGGCGAGCCGGTCGCTGAGCGCCATGTCAGGCCACCTCGTTGCGCCGGTGCGTCGGCTTGGGCTCGTTGTTGCGCGCGCGATCGTAGATGCGCTTGGCCAGCGCACGCACGCCCTTGGCGAACGGACTGCCCTTGACCTCGGCCAGCACGGGCACGCCGCGGTTGGCGGCGGCCTGCACCTCCTTCATGCGCGGCAGCACGAAGTCGACCGGCACGCCCATCACGGCCTCGACGTCCTTGATCCGCAGGCCCGACTGCTTGTCAGTGAGGTTGACGACCGTGTGTCGCGAGGGCGGCATCAGGTCGAGCTCGACGACCAGCTCGCTGGCCTTGCGCACGCTGCGCAGGCACGCCATGTCCATGCTCGACACGACGAGCACGTCGTGGCTGACCTCGAGCGCGGCCAACGTGGCCTCGTCGAGACCTGCCGCGGTGTCGACCAGCACGTAGCGGAACTGGCTCTGCAGCAGCTCCAGCAGCGCGATGACCTGGTCGCCGGTCACCTTGTCGTTGGCGGCCGGCGAGTCCGCGCCGCACAGCACGTAGAACCCGTCGGCGTGCACCGTCAGGTACGTCTTGAGCAGCAGGCTGTCCAGCGCACCGGCGCCGAACGCGTCCTCGAGGGTGTGCGTCGGGTGCAGGTCGAGCACGGTCGACACGTCGCCGAACTGCAGGTCGAGGTCCACCAGCACGACCTCCATCGGCGACATCTCGGCCAGCGACACCGCCAGGTTGACCGCGAGCGTCGTCTTGCCGACGCCACCCTTGGGCGAGAACACCGTCATGGTCCGCGACACGAAGTCGACCGGCCCCGGCGGAGGCGGGATCGAGCCCACACGGGTGGTGCCGCTGCGGGCGTCGAGCCGCGATCGCAGGTTCGCGAGGCAGGCCGCGTCCTCGAGCTTCCCGGAGATGTCGCGGATGCCAGCACGCATCGCCTCGAGCACCAGCTGGGCCTCGAGGTCGCCGACCAGCACGAGGTCGATGTCGGGGCGCACCGCGTGCACCTCGCTCGCCATCTGCAGCGAGCGGTCGACCGGCAGCTCGTCGGTGAACACGATGACCGACGGCAGCTGCACCGGGTCGATGCCCCGCAGCAGGCTGACGCCCGAGGGTGCGACGGTCGCGGTGCTCAGGGCGACCGCGCGATAGCCGATCGTCTGCGTGATCCGCTCGGCCGTCGCATCGTCCGCGCCGACCACCAGCAGGATGCTCGTCGTCATGGCGTCACGTCCTTGTACGTGATGGTCTTGCCGCCGCCGACGTCGGTCTTGTCGTTCTGCAGCGTCATCCAGATCGTGCCGAACTCCTTGGTGTGGATGATCTTCTCGGCCTGCTTGGTGGTGACGGCGACGGTCACGAGCGTGCCGGCGGCCTCGCCATCTCCCGCCTCCGAGGAGAGACCGACCTTGAGCACGAGCAGCCGGTTGACCGGGTTGCCGGTGATCTTCGTGCCGTCGGTGAGGCTGAAGGAGCTGAAGACACCGACCTTGTCGCCCACCTTGGGCGCGCCGCCGACGAAGCGTTCACCAGCGATGGAGATTGTCAGCTCCTGCATGCCGTCGGGCACGGCGGCGGCGCCCTTGACGGCGTCCGGCCTGGCGAACTTGCTGGTCGACAGCTGGTCGCCCGCGACGAGCGCGACCGAGGTGACCTGACCCCCGAGATCGTCGAGCGTCGAGACCGCGCCGTCGAGCGCGACGGACTTCGGCACCTTAACCAGCTCGACCTTGTCGGCCAGGTCACCGACCGGTGTCTTGACCGCGATGTCCTCGGTGGCCTCGAGCACCTCGACGGTCTCGGTGCCCTCCATCGCGCGGTCCTCGGCTCCTCGGGCGTAGACCACGACGGCGCCGATCGCGAGCAGCGCCAGGACGCCGGCCACGAGCAGCGCAATGCCTTGCTTCTTCATCTCTGCTCCCTCAGATCTGAAGTGATGGCCCGTCGGGTCTCCCTACCCGGCGGGTGGTCAGCGAGCTGACCGCGGAGCCGTGCCCCGCAAAGACGATGAGGGGCGGGCGGCTTCTATTCCGCCCGCCCCTGCATCAGTGCGAGATCAGAGCGCGAGCTCGCCGGCGACCGTGTCGAACAGCGCGGCCAGGTCCGTGCCGAACGTGGTGACGGCGGCGATGATCGCGCCGGCGATCAGGGCGACGAGCAGGCCGTACTCGACGGCGGTGGCGCCCTTCTCCTCGTCGCGCTTGGCGGGGACGAAGGACAGCAGGGTGGCGTAGAGCTTGGTCATGGTGACTCCCTCAGTGATGTGGTGCTAGATGTGTTGCTTGCTGCCGGGTTGGCAGCACTCCCAGGACCAAAGTTAGGGACCAACGACCCGTCGTACATGATGGTTACGGGCCATTTATCCCTAGTCCCTCAGGGCCATTGCCACCGACCCCGGAGCCCGAGTAATCGCGCGCGTCGGTTGATGAGGTCAGAACGGCCAGTCCGCGCCGAAGAGCGCAGCAACAGACGAGCCGAAGACGGTCACCGTGACCATGATCGCGCCGGCCACGAACGCTGCAATCAGGGCGTATTCGACCGCCGAAGCGCCCCGCTCCCGACGGGTCCCCTTGCGCGAGATCCTCATGTCGGACCTCCTCCCTGCGCCACGAGGCGCCACTGCTCGCAGGGTAGATCCGTTGCCGGTGCACCGGGGCAGCTTCGGCCGAATCCCCTCCCGAGAATCCGACTAGTCCTGTCGAATCAGTGACGGATCCGGGACGTTGGTCCTAGGATCACGGGCAGGGAACAGGACGCCCGACCGGTGGGGAGACCGCGTCGGGGTCCACGGACTGCTCCCCGTGCCGGCGGCCACGCCGGCGAGAGACAACCTTGAGGGAGAGAGTTGTCATGACGATCTGGACCCGTCACGACCACCGGCAGGACGACCGCGGCGCCGCCGCGGTCGAGTTCGCCTTGGTCGTGCCCATCTTCCTGGCCCTGCTGTTCGGAATCATCAGCTACGGCATGATGCTCAGCGTCCGCCAGGGCATCAGCCAGGCCACGGCCGAGGGCGCCCGGGTGTACGCCGTCGCCCCGTCCGGCACCCCGAGCGCGACGCTCAAGTCCACCGCGCTGTCGGCCGTCAACGACGCGATTTCCAGCTACGGCGTCAGCTGCACCAGCGGTGGCGCCCTGGTGAAGGGAACCACGACGGTCGGCTCCTGCACCGTGCCCACCGCCGCGTCGGCCTGCACGGGCGGAACCGGCCAGTGCGCCACCGTGAAGATCGTCTACAACTACCGCGCGAACCCGATGGTGCAGACCTTCCCCGGCCTCGACGCGACGCTTCCCGAGACCCTCACGTTCAACTCCACCGTCCGGGTGAACTCGTGATCACCCTGCCCCGACGCACGGGCCGCGACGACGACGAGCGCGGCGCCGTCGCGGTGATGACCGCGCTGGTCATGGTCATCGTGCTCGCCGCCGCCGCGATGGTCGTCGACATCGGCCTGTCCCGCGCGTCGGCCCGCGACATGCAGGCCGTCGCCGACTCGGTCGCCCTCGACACGGCCCGCAGCCTGCCCTCGTGCGATGCCACCACGCTGTCGTCGGCCGCCAACGCCAGCCTCGCCCGCCAGGGCACCACGATCGGCCAGGACGCACCCCTGAGCGTGGTCCCCGGCCACCTCGACGTGAACAAGAAGTTCGCCGCCGGATCGAACGGTTCGGGGGTGTGCGACGCCGTCAAGATCACCTCCTCCGCCAGCGTCGACTACGCGTTCGCGCCGGTCATCGGCACCAGCAGCGGCACGACCAGCCGCTCGGCGGTCGGCACGCCCGACTACCCGGCGCTGTGCTTCTCGGCCGGCACCCGAGCGATCGTGCTGAACACCAGCGAGTCGGCGCTCGGGCCCGTGCTCGACCAGATCCTCAGGATCAACCTGAGCGTCGTCGGCTACTCGGGCCTGGTCGACCTCAAGAACCTCTCGGTGCCGCTGGCCGACCTGAACGCCGCCCTCACGGTCGGCACGGGGCAGTCACTCGTCGACGCCACCAACGTCTCGCTGGGGAGCCTGCTCATCGCGCAGGCGACCGTGCTGGAAAACGGCGGCAACGCGGCCCAGGCCGTGGTGCTGCGCTCGATCGCGGCCCAGGTGTCGGGGCTGACGGTCAACGTCACGAAGATGCTGTCGCTCGACACCACCGGCGACGCCGGGCTGAAGGCGACGGTCAACGCCCTCGACTTCGCCGGCACCGCGATCGTCGCAGCCGCGACGATCGCGAACGGCAAGAACGCGGTCAACATCTCGAGCCTCGGCATCTCGGTCGCGGGCATCGACCTCGCCGACGCCAAGGTCACGATCATCGAGCCGCCGGTCATCGCCTGCGGACGGACCGGAGTCTCCGCGAAGACGGCCCAGGTGCGCGTCGACCTGAAGACCGGCCTGAGCGTCGGCAGCCTGGTGTCCCTCGCGGACATCAGCCTCGGGATCCGCGTGGCGCAAGGCACGGCCACGCTGTCATCGCTCGTGTGCACCGCCAGCTCACCGACGGCCACGATCACCGGGCAGACGTCGGCCGCGAACGTCGTCGGCTACGGCGGGACCGGCAACGCCCAGCTCAACCTCGTGACGCTGCTCGGCATCCGGCTGGGCCTGGGCCTCGAGGCGTCGGTGGGTTCGGGCAGCGGATCGCACACGTTCACCTACCCGAGCGGCACCGGACTGCCCTCGCCGCCGACCTACACCTACGGCAGTCCCGTGAACCTGCACCTCGCGATCACCCCCGACAGCCTGCTGGGTCTGGGCGCTCTGCTCGGTCTCGTGGTCAACCCGGTGCTGGCCATCGCGAACGCCGTGCTGAGCCCCCTGCTGACCGGTGTCCTCGGACTGCTCGGCATCAAGCTCGGCACGATGGACGTGACCGTGCTCGGCCGACCCTCGTGCAACGGGGTCAGGCTCGCGGGCTGAGCCGGTCAGCCCTGCACGACTGTGCGGTGCCGCTCGAGGCCCACGAGCACGATCTGCGTCTTGGACACACAGGTCTGGAGCACGACGTCGCCGACCGGCAGGTCGCTGTAACGGGCGGTGCCCCGCGGCGCGTGGCCGACACTGGTGACGACGTAGGTCCCCGCCTCGACCCCGTCGCCGTCGAGGGCCACCGCCTCACCGACCGCGAGCTTCGGCATCCAGGCCGAACCGCCGCAGTAGTCGTGCTCGGCCAGCAGCGTCGGGTACTTCTCGCCGAGGTCGATCGCGACCGGGCCCTGGCACAGGTCGAGCATGACTCCCGATCCCGGCATCGTGGTCGCCGCGACGGTCGTGCGGCTGAAGCGCGGCTCGGGTCCGGCGTCACGGTGGAGCAGACCGAACCCGGCCGACTCCAGCGCGGAGGCGTGGGTCGGCGTCGGCGTCTCGGCGCTGCAGGCCGACAGTGCACCGGCGAGTGCCAGCGCCCCGAGCGTCCCCGCCAGAGCCGATCTCATGCCACAACTCTAGAGGCCCGGGACGAACGAGTGAGACGATCGGCCGACTCCCGACATCTCAGGGTGAAAGGAGGCACCGCATGAGCGAGCGACACCCTGGCTTCTCGGAGGTGGCGGCATGAGCCTGACGACCACCGTCGAGGCCGGACCGGACGAACCGGTGCCCGACGACCGTGCCCTGCTTCAGCGGACACGACTCGGCGACCGTGCCGCGTTCGGCACCCTGTACGACCGCCACGTCCGCGCCGTCTACTGGCAGGCGCTGTCAGTCGTGGGCGACGCGGTGGCCGCCGAGGACGTCACCCAGGACGTGTTCATCACGTTCTGGGAGCGGGCACGCGCGGTGCGCGTCGTCGACACGTCGGTGCTGCCGTGGCTGCTGGTCACGGCGCGATTCCACGGCCTGAACGCGGGTCGGCGGCTCCAGCGCGACCGACTGCGCTCGACCACGCTCGACGACGACCTCGGAGGTCACGCCGATCCGGTCGACGAGGCGGTGCTCCGCGGCGAGGTGCAGGCCGAGATCGACAAGGCCGTCGCCACGCTGTCGGGGCCCGATCGTCGGGTCTACGAGCTGTGCGTCGACGGCGACCACTCGTACGAGTCGGCCGCCCGGGAGCTCGGCGTCAGCCACGCCTCCGTCCGCAACCGCCTGTCCCGGGTCCGCAGCCGACTGCGCGCGGACCTGCACGCCCTGAGGGAGACGTCATGACCACCCAGCTCGACGAGGATCGCCTGTCCCGCATGCGCTCGACCGTGATGGCCGCGGTCGAGACCGACACCCGCCGCCGCGGACGACGCGCCCGCACCGTCGTGGGCGTGGGCGCTGCCGTCGCCGTGCTCGCCGGGGTCGGCGGCGTCGGCACCGCGCTCACGACGCAGGGCGGCGTGGTCTCCGCCAGCTCAGGCGACGACTCCGGTCTCGACGCGTCGTCGGTCGAGTCGACCGCCGGTGGGTCCGAGGACTCGGCGTCGCGGCTCAGCGCCGCAGCGGATTCCGCCGGAGGCGATGCGGACTCCGCCGGAGGTGATGCGAAGGCCGTCGCGCCCGAGGACGCCGATCGCGAGGTGATCGTCACCGGGTCGGCCAGCCTGACGGCCAAGGATCCCGCCGCGGTGTCGGCACGGATCGCGAGCTGGGTCGAGGCCCGGCAGGGACGCGTCGACGCCCGCACGACCGACGACTCCGGCGACGGCGTGTACGCGAGCCTCACGGTGCGCGTCCCGTCGGCCCAGGTCACGGCCACGCTCGACCACCTCGAGTCCTACGGCGACGTCTCGAACGTGTCCGTCGCGAACGACGACGTCACCGGGGTCGCCCGCGACCTCGACGCCCGCATCAAGGCGCTGCGCATCTCGATCGACCGACTCGAGAAGATCCTGGCCGACGCCGGGTCGAGCGCCGAGGTCGTACGAGCCGAGGACGCGCTGACCGGGCGCCAGGAGCAGCTCGAGCAGCTGCAGAGCCAGCGCACCCGGATGTCCGAGCAGGTGTCGCTGGCGACCCTGACCATCGACGTCTCGCAGACCGCGTCGACCGGCTCGGTCGACCCCGGCGGCTTCCGCGGCGGCCTGGTCAACGGCTGGAACGCTCTCGTCGACGTCGTGAACCGCGCCGTGGAGGGACTCGGCGTCGCGCTGCCCTGGGCCGGTGTCCTGCTGGCGATCTACGCGGTCTACCGCGGCAGCCGGGTGCTGGCGCGCCGGCGGTCCTGACGATCCGATCGGGAGGACGATCAGACGATGTTCAGCTCGGGGCGAACCGCCGCGCCGGCACCGAAGCGGTCGACGCTCAGCGCGCTCACGTCGACCACCGGAGGCTCGCCGAGGTAGAGGTCGCGCACGACCTCGCCCACGGCGGGACCCATCAGGAACCCGTGACCGGAGAACCCCGTGGCGTACAGGAAGCGCGAGACCTCCGGGGACTCCCCGATCAGGGCGTTGTGGTCGGGCGTCATCTCGTACAGCCCGGCCCAGCCCCCGCTGACGCCGACGTCGGCCACCGCGGGCGCGCGGTGCGAGATCGCCTCGCCGAGGCGTGGGAGCCACGCGTCGGATCGGCCCAGCTGGAACCCGGGGACCTCGTCGGGGTCGGACATGCCGAGGAGAAGGCCGGGACCCTCGCGGTGGAAGTACAGCGAGGTCGAGAAGTCGATCGTGAACGGCGTCATCGGGTCGAGCCCGCTCACCGGCTCGGTGGTGAGGATCTGTCGGCGGACGGGGGTGACCGGAAGAGGGACGCCGACCATGTCCCCGATCGCCGCCGAGTAGGCGCCCGCAGCGCAGACCACCGTGTCGGTCGCGATGGTGCCCCCGTTCGTGACGACGCCCGTGATCGTGGAGCCGTCCCGCTCGACGCCGGTCACCTCGCAGCCCCTGATCAGGACGGCTCCCGCACGACGCGCTGCCGATGCGTACCCGAGGACGACCGACTCGGGAGTGCAGTGCCCCTCGACCGGGCAGAACGCGGCACCCAGCAGACCGTCGGTCGAGATGAGCGGTGACAGCCTCTGAGCATCGGCCGGGTCGATCATGCGCGTGGGCAGGCCGAGCTCGTTCTGCACCGCGCAGCTGGCCTCGAACGTGGCGACGTCGTCCGCCCGGTCGAGCAGGAACAGGTAGCCGACGCGGTGGAAGTCGATCTCCTGGCCGTGGTCGGTCGCGAAGCTCTCGTAGGCGCGGAGGCTGCGCAGACCGAGCTGGATGTTGACCTCGTCGGAGAACTGCGCTCGGACGCCGCCCGCGGCCTTGCTCGTGGAGCCGGCGCCGAGCTCGTCCTTCTCCAGCAGCACCACGTCGCGCACCCCGGAGCTGGCCAGGTGGTAGGCGGCGCTGAGACCGACGACGCCTCCGCCGACGATCACGACCGCTGCGCGGCGGGGCAGCTCTCGACCGGCCATGGCGACGGTGCTCCTCTCGATGACGACGGGGATCCAGGACGTGCGAGACGATCCTCCCGCGCCGGGGACGGGTTCAGTGTGCTCCGTGCTCCGACCGCTCGGCGGCGTACAGGGCGTACGGGTCGTGCAGCTCTCGCCCCAGCACGTCGCGCATCCAGGCCGCGCCGCGCAGCGACGCCTGCTGCGTGGTGTCGGAGCGTCCCTCGCTCGTCAGGTTCGACGCGAAGATGCCGGCCGCCGACCTGGGCAGGAAGTCCTCGTACACCAGGGGCAAGAGACGCCCCTCGTCGTCGCGCACGTAGTAGGCGAGGTCGGCCGCGTCGAGCTCGTCGTCGGTGTCGGGCAGTCCGGCGACACCGTCGCGGTCGTAGACCGCCCGACCCTGGGGCGTCAGCGCGACGCCCCGCTGCTCGACCTCGCCGAAGCGCACCCGCAGCTCGCCGTCGACGACGGTGCCGTCGGGCTCTCGGAACCGCCGCGGCTCCGAGAGCGCACGGAACGAGGTCTGGCGCAGCAGCACGTCGGGCGCCCCGGCCGCGGTGCGCGGCGGACCCTGGATCCGGTCGATCATCTCGATCCCGCGCGCCTCCATGCGCTCGTACAGCGCGTCGATGTCGAGCACCCGGGGCGTCAGGTGGTTGATGTGGGTCGACGCGACTCCCCCGATGTCGGCCGCGACGCTCGAGATCGCCTCGAGCCGCTGGTACCAGGCGCGGTCGACGGGCTCGGGCGACAGCTCGAACGCGGCCGTCGCGAGGGCCAGGAACCGGTCGGCCTCCTCGGCGGCCAACGAGCCGTAGCGCTCCATGCGGTCGGCGAGGTCGAGCAGCTCGGCCGGGAACAGGGTGCGCGCGCCGAGGAACTCGCGCAGCTCCGCCTCGGTCGAGGCATCGAAGAACCGACGGTCGTCGACGACCAGCACCGAGGTGAACACACGGAAGGGGTTGGTCGCCAGCTCGGCTCGATCGGTCGGCCGGAAGGCCGTCGAGACGACCGGGATCGGCGGGGTCGCCTCGCGCAGGTCGTAGAAGCCGACCGGCGCCATGCCGCACGCGCCGAAGACCCTGGCGACCTGCGCGAGCTCCTCGGGCGTGCCGACACGGATCGCCCCGTGTCGCTCCGCCGTGACGCGCTCGATCGAGCCGAGCCGCTCGGCCTCGGCACCTGCGGCCGCGATGACGTCGGCGTTGACCTCCTGGGAGACCTCGACGAGCGTCGTGTACGCGGGCACCTCGCTGCCGTACAGCGTCGACAACGCCGCGGCGAACCGCGTGCGCAGGTCGGTGGGGGTGACGGGTCCGGTCATCACGTGCTCAGACGAACTCGACGCCCTGCGCGAGCGGCAGCTCGGTCGAGTAGTTGACCGTGTTCGTCGCGCGGCGCATGTAGCTCCGCCACGCGTCGGAGCCGGACTCCCGTCCGCCGCCGGTCTCCTTCTCGCCACCGAACGCGCCACCGATCTCGGCGCCCGACGGACCGATGTTGACGTTGGCGATGCCGCAGTCCGATCCCACCACCGACACGAAGGTCTCGGCCTCGCGCACGTCGAGCGTGAAGATCGACGACGACAACCCCTGCGCGACCTCGTTGTGCAGGCGCAGGGCCTCGTCGAAGTCCGCGTAGGTCAGCACGTACAGCAGCGGGGCGAACGTCTCGGCCCGCACGATCTCGCTCTGTGCCGGCATGTCGATGATCGCCGGGTGCACGTAGAAGCCGCCACCGACCTCGGTGCTGGCCTCCGCCGCCTGCGAGCCGCCCGTCACCAGGGTCCCGCCGTCGGACTGCGCCTGGGTGACCGCCGCGCCGAATGCTCGGAACGCCGCCTCGTCGACGAGCGGACCGACCAGCGTCGACGACTCCAGCGGCGACCCGATCGGCAGCGTCTCGTACGCCGCCTTCAACCGCGCCACCAGGTCGTCCTTGACCGACTCGTGCACGATCACGCGTCGCAACGACGTGCACCGCTGGCCCGCCGTGCCCACCGCGGAGAACACGATGCCTCGCACCGCCAGGTCCAGGTCGGCCGACGGGGCCACGATCGCCGCGTTGTTGCCGCCCAGCTCCAGCAGGGACCGACCCAGACGCGCGGCCACCCGTGGAGCGACCTGCTTGCCCATGCGCGTCGACCCGGTCGCCGAGACCAGCGGCACCCGCGGGTCGTCGACCAGGGCCTCGCCCACGACACGGTCGCCGAGCAGCACGATCGAGAGGTCCTCGGGCGCACCGGCGCGGCGCGCGGCCTCGGAGAGGAGCGCCTGGCACGCCAGCGCGGTCAGGAGCGTCTTCTCCGACGGCTTCCACACCACGGCGTCACCGCACACGAACGCGAGCGCCGCGTTCCACGACCACACCGCCACGGGGAAGTTGAACGCGCTGATCACGCCG
>JALRKU010000189.1 GCA_023254755.1 Aeromicrobium sp.
CTGCTGCGCGGGATCAAGCGCGAGGAGGTGGAGCGCGGCCAGGTCGTGATCAAGCCGGGCACCAACACCCCGCACACCGAGTTCGAGGGCCAGGTCTACATCCTGTCCAAGGAGGAGGGCGGCCGTCACAAGCCGTTCTTCGACAACTACCGTCCGCAGTTCTACGTCCGCACCACGGACGTGACCGGCGTCATCAAGCTGCCCGAGGGCACCGAGATGGTCATGCCGGGCGACAACACGGAGATCAGCGTCTCGCTGATCCAGCCGATCGCGCTCGAGGAGGGCCAGCTGTTCGCCATCCGTGAGGGTGGACGCACCGTCGGCTCGGGCCGCGTCACCAAGATCATCAAGTGATCTGACGCAGCACCGCTGCACGAAGCCCCCCGCGCCCTCAGGGCTCGGGGGGCTTCGTCGTGTCGGCCGCCCGGAATGGTTGTCATGGGCGTCCTTCTGGCGGACGCCGGATGGACGCTGTGGCCACGCCTCCGTACCGTCGTTCGCATGGGACACGACCACGGACACGCGCACGGCTCCGGCGTGCGCCACCGGGGTCGTCTCGCGCTGGTGCTCGCGCTGTCGGTGACGGTGCTCGTGGTCGAGGCGGTGGTGGGCTGGCTCACCGGCAGCCTGGCGCTGCTCGCCGACGCGGGACACGTGCTCGGCGACTCGATCGGCGTCGCGATGGCCCTGGCCGCCATCACCGTCGCCCAGCTGGGCCGGCCCGGATCTCGTCGGTCGTTCGGCTACCACCGCACCGAGGTGCTCGCAGCCGGGCTCAACGGTCTGCTGCTGCTCGTGCTGGCAGCATGGATCGGCTGGCGCGCGGTCGAGCGTCTCGGCGATCCGCAGGACCTCGAGGCCGGACCGGTCCTCGCGGCAGGAGCCGTGGGACTCGCGGTCAACGTCGTCGGTCTGCTGCTGCTGCGCCGAGGCGCCACGGAGAGCCTGAACGTGCGCGGGGCGTACCTCGAGGTGCTCGGCGACGCCCTGGGGTCGGTCGCCGTCATCGTGTCGGCGGTCGTGGTGCTCGCGACGGGCTGGACCCGGGCCGACGCCGTGGCGTCGCTGCTCATCGCGGCGTTCATCGTGCCGCGGGCCGCCTCGCTGCTGCGGGACGTCGCCGACGTGCTGCTGGAGGGGACGCCTGCGGGCGTCGACCTCGAGGAGCTCCGAGCGCACATCCTGGCGGCTCCCGGCGTCGTCGACGTCCACGACCTGCACGTCTGGACCATCACGTCGGGCATGCCGGTCATGAGCGCGCACGTCGTGGTCGACGGCTCGGTCACGGCGATGGGGGAGGCGCACCAGGTCCTCGACCGGCTCAGCGAGTGCCTGAGCGAGCACTTCGACGTCGAGCACTCGACGTTCCAGATCGAGCCCCTCGGCCACGCGGACTCCGAGAAGGACCACGTGCACCACTGACGGTCAGAGGGGCGCGAGGCGAACGGCGAGGCGATCGGCCAGCTCGACGCCCACCATCGCGCGTCCCTCGGAGTCGGCCGTGGTGCTCGACTCGGTGCCGCCGGTGACGGCGTACTCGGCCCCGGGCCGGAGTCGGTCGACGGCCAGGACGGTGCGCACCGGTCCGGCGCCGGGCCGCAGCACCAGGTCGAGCGCCGCGCCGTCGGTCACGGCGCGGGCGCCGAGCACGTCAGGGTAGGCGCACTCGGCGAGCCGCGGGCCGGTCTGCCAGGCGTCGGGCACACCGTGGGCGACGAGGTCCCGCAGTCCGGCACTGCGGCCGAACCGCCCGAGGGTGGCGTACAGGTTGGCCAGACCGGAGGAGTCCTTCATCCGCCGCACGCCGTCGCGGTCCTCGATGGGCTCACGCTCGTCGAGGGTCCTCTGCGCGGCGACCGCGTACTCCTCGTCGCCCAGCTCTCGAGCGGCCATCATCGTGACGACCTGGCTGAACGTGTCGCGCCCGATCAGGTAGCTGCCGGGGTCGAGACCCTTCGTGGCGAATCGAGGCAGCTCGAGCAGTCCGTCGCGGATCGTGATGTCGCGCTTGAGCAGCCACCACGTGCGGTGCGCGATCTCGGGCAGGCCGGCGTGCATCCAGTACGACGTCGTGGTCTGCACCGACGGGTTGGCCCAGAAGTTCCAGCTCATCCCGACGTGCTCGGCCCGCACGCCGAGCAGCTTGCCGTCGGGACGGACGAACTCCTGCTCGTACCCTGCGCGGAGCCGGTCGATGACGTCGTCGCGGTACGTCGTCCCGTGCAGCCGGTCGTGGGCGACGAGGGTGCTGAGACCGAAGGTGTTGCACACGGTGTAGATCCAGTTGGGCTCGCAGGGGAAGAGCGTGTAGTCCGACGCGCTCATGTTGCGATGGATCGACGCCGCGAGCGAGCCGAGGTCGTGGTCGTAGGTGGTCGCGTCCGACCAGCGGAAGCGCAGGGCCCCCGGCTGTGAGTAGCGGTCGTCGTTGAGGGTCTCGTACATCGCGATCTGCAGGCCGTAGAAGCCCGTCAGCATGATGTTCTGCTCGTTCTCGACGGGTTCGGGGTCCCACCGCAGGTTGCCCCACGCGTTCTCGCGGGCCCAGTAGCCCCACACCTTCCGCAGCAGCATCTTCTCGATCGCTCGCTGCTGTGCCTCGGCCAGGTAGCCCCCGAAGGCCGGGGTGCGGGTCAGCTGCGACATCGCCAACCCGTACGACAGCGCGTTGAGCTGGTAGCGGAGGGCGGCCTCGCGGTACTGGTCCAGGTGGGTGAATCCCGCGAACTCGTCGACGGGCTGCAGGGCGAGGTCCAGGCCGAATCGCAGGCGCGCGAGATCCTCGGCCGTGCTCTCGGCGACCGGCAGGGTCGACCCGAGGGCAGGCGGGCCCGCGATGGTGAACCGGACGGCGGCCAGCTCGGCGTTGAGCGATCGGCCGACGGCGGCCTGCCGCCGGTGACGCGCGGCGTGCGCCGCGAGGCCCAGCACGGCGAGCGCCGGGGGCGTGGCCAGCGCGACGACGACGCCCGTCGCGGTGACGTCGCCGGTCGTCAGTGCCGCCCAGGCCGCCGTGCCGACCAGGACGACCGGCGGGACGATCGTCGCCCCGAAGAACCACCACACGACCAGCGACAGCCCGAACCCGGCGAGGACCGCGACCGCTGCGACCCAGCTGCCGTCGGCGACGAACCCACCGCCGGGCAGCAGCAGCCCCAGGGCGCCCGCCCGGAGTCGGTCGTCGTCGGCCAGCGTGGCCACGCCCAGGACGGCGATCCACAGGGCGGACGCGATCGCCAGGAACCGCTGCAGGCGTCGTCTCGTGACCGGGCCGAACAGCCGACCCTCAAGTACCGGGATGAGGACGGTCGCGTCGCTCGAGCGACGCTCCGGCGGGGTCTGGATCGCGGTCATGACAGGGCTCCTGACGTCGGACGGGAGGCGAGCGGTCGCCAGCGGGCGAGACCGAGGTAGAGGGCCGACAGGCCGACGCCGTGCAGCACGACGTCGACCACGGTGGTGGCGGGGACGAGGGTGCGCAGTCCGTGCATCTCGACGAGCACGACGGTCGTCCAGGTGGCGCCCGCCGCGCTGAGCGCACGAGCTGTCTCGCGGGACCCGGTGGTCCACCGCGGGGCGACCAGGAGCGCAGAGACGACGAGGCACGCCAGCAGCAGGTCGGCGACGAGGGGTGGCACCGCAGGGTCGGGCGACCGCACGAGCCCCGCCCACGACGAGGCCGTCGTCGAGACGGCGAGCAGCAGGACCGATCCCGCGACCGCGACGGGGACGCTCAGGATCGGCCGCACGGCGACCGTCGCGGTGGCCGGTGCGACGAGCGCTCGGGAGCCGGGCGGCCCGCGGCGAGCCGGCGGGGGGAACGGCGCGGGCGAGGGCGGCCGCCTCGTCACGGTGTGCCAGCCACGGCGGAGGACCGACACCACCAGAGCGGCGACCAGACAGCATCCCATGTGACCCGCCTCTCACTGACACGGTAGCGTTTCAGAAACTAGGACCGGAACGGTCGTGTGTCAAGATGTGGCGGTGAGCACCCTCGACGAGCGTCGCTACCGCGGCGTCGCCGCCGTCGACCGGCGCGCCGAGCGGCGCGCGCGGATCGAGGACGCCGCGCTCGACCTCGCGGAGGAGGGCGGGGCCGTCGCGATCACCGCCGAGGCGGTCGCCGCACGGGCCGGACTCACGAAGCGGTACTTCTACGAGAGCTTCGGTGACCGTGACGCCCTCCTGGTGACCCTGCTCGACGAGCTGATGGTGAGCGTGCAGCGGCGGATCGGCGCGGCTCTCGACGCGGCGGGCGACGGACGCGACGCGCGGGTGCGGGCCACCGTCGAGGCCCTCGTCGAGGCCCTCGAGCAGGACCCCCGTCGTTCGCGCATCTACGCCGAGGCGGCGGGCGTCCCGGCGCTGCGGGACCGTCGGGAGGAGTCGTTCGCCGCCTTCGCGGACCTGCTCGTCGACGACGTGCTGCGCGTCTCCCGCGACGACGTGGGGTCACGTATCGTGGCCCAGCTGGTCGTCGCCGGAACCACCGACGTCGTCAGCCGGTGGATCCGCGGCGAGCTCGCCGTCTCCCGGGCGCGACTCGTCGACGAGCTGGTGCGCATC
>JALRKU010000209.1 GCA_023254755.1 Aeromicrobium sp.
CGAGTTCGGGCAGCCGTTGACGTTGATCGTGATCGGGGTGTCGAGCTCGGGGACGCGCTCCTCGAGCTCGTCGATGAGGTGCGCCGCCCGGTCCTTGGTGTTGACGATCGCGAGCTTGCAGTACTCGATGCCCGTGCAGGCCATTGTGTGCTGGCGCCACTTCGACGGACGAGCGTGCAGGCCGAGGTCGGCGAGCGCCGCGACGAGCGACTCGACGCGGTCCTCCTCGACGTCGAGGACGATGACCTTCTGCATGGGGGTGAGGGCGACGCGCTCCGAGCCGTGGGCCTCGACGACGTCGGCGAGCTGCTGCAGCAGACGGCCCGAGATGCGGCCGACCGTGGTGGCTGCGCCGACGTAGTAGCGGCCGTCGACCTGGCGGTGGACGCCGACGTGGTCGACGGGGGTGTCGGGCACCGGGGGAGCGTCGAGGTCGATCAGGGTGCGCTCCAGGTACTCGGTCTCGAGCACCTCGCGGAACTTCTCGATGCCCCAGTCCTGGACGAGGAACTTCAGACGGGCGCGCGAGCGGAGGCGGCGGTAGCCGTAGTCACGGAAGATGCTGACGATGCCTTCCCAGACCTGCGGGACCTCGTCGATGGGCACCCACGCGCCGAGGCGCTTGGCCAGGTGCGGGTTGGTGGACAGCCCACCGCCGACCCAGACGTCGAAGCCCGCGCCGTGCTCGGGGTGCACGGCACCGATGAACGCCACGTCGTTGATCTGGGGAACCACGTCGTGGCCCGGGTGGCCGCTGATCGCCGACTTGAACTTGCGCGGCAGGTTGGAGAAGGCGCGGTCGCCGATGTAGCGGCTCTCGATGGCCTCGATCGCGGGACGCGCGTCGATCAGCTCGTCGAAGGAGACGCCGGCCACCGGGCTGCCCAGGATGACGCGAGGGCAGTCGCCGCACGCCTCCTGCGTGGACAGGCCGACGGACTCGAGGCGGTCCCAGATGGTCGGGACGTCGCGCACGTCGATCCAGTGGTACTGGATGTTCTGGCGATCGGTGACATCGGCCGAGTCGCGGGCGAAGTCGACCGAGACGTCGGCGATGGCGCGCAGCTGCTCCAGCGAGAGCTGCCCACCGTCGATGCGCACGCGCATCATGAAGTAGGAGTCGTCCAGCTCCTCGGGCTCGAGCGTCGCCGTCTTGCCGCCGTCGATCCCGGGCTTGCGCTGGGTGTAGAGGCCCCACCACCGGAACCGGCCGCGCAGGTCGCCTCCGTCGATGCTCTCGAAGCCGCGGTGCGCGTAGATGTTCTCGATGCGTGCACGGACGTTGAGCGGGTTGTCGTCCTTCTTGGACTGCTCGTTCGCGTTGAGCGGCTCGCGGTAGCCCAACGCCCACTGGCCCTCGCCGCGACGGCGGCGGGCCGGACGGGAGGGGGGCGTGGTGGTGCTCGACGTCATGGGAGTCCTCGGGGAGGACGCGCGACGGCCGGTCGGGGACGGACGGGCGTCGCGCGTCGCGGCAGGTGGGTGCGGGCGCGGTGGGTCAGCGACACGCCATGGTGCGCGCACGACCGAGGTCGACGTGGAGACGTCCCACGAGCCAGAGCGGGTGCGCGATCAGCATGCGGACAGTGTTGCCAGCCCGTGGACGCCCCACAACTGCAGATCTCACCATGTGGTCCATGCTTCCACATAGTGGGATCAGCGCATCGAAACCGGTGCGAACGCGGGCAGTGGCGTGACCGGGGTCACTCGGCGTGCGGCGACACCCACGAGACGACGAAGGTGCCGAGGAGGGCGCCGACCAGGGTG
>JALRKU010000212.1 GCA_023254755.1 Aeromicrobium sp.
GCCAACATCAAGAGCCACCACAACGTCGGCGGGCTTCCCGAGGACCTGGAGTTCTCGCTGGTGGAGCCGCTGCGCACCCTGTTCAAGGACGAGGTGCGCGAGGTGGGCCGCCAGCTCGGCATCCCCGAGGCGATCGTCGGCCGCCACCCCTTCCCGGGGCCCGGACTGGCGATCCGCATCGTCGGCGCCGTCAGCGCAGAGCGCCTCGACATCCTGCGCGCCGCCGACGCGATCGTGCGCGAGGAGACCACCGCAGCGGGCCTCGACGGCGACATCTGGCAGTTCCCGGTCGTGCTGCTGGCCGACGTCCGGTCCGTCGGCGTCCAGGGCGACGGTCGCTCCTACGGCCACCCGATCGTGCTCCGTCCGGTGTCGTCCGAGGACGCCATGACCGCCGACTGGAGCCGACTTCCCTACGACGTGCTGGAGCGGATCTCGACCCGCATCACCAACGAGGTCCCCGAGGTCAACCGCGTGGTCCTCGACGTCACGAGCAAGCCGCCGGGCACCATCGAGTGGGAGTGACGCCGCCTGATCAGTCGCCGGACTGGTAGACGTCGGGAATGCCGTCGGCGTCGTCGTCAGCGGTCTCGCGCTCGTCGACCTGTCGGTAGTGGCGGTTGCGCAGGCGCAGCACGACGGCGGCTGCCGAGGCCGACACCAGCGACCCGAGCAGCACCCCGACCTTGACGTGCTCGTCGGCGACCGATCCGGAGCCGAACGCGAGCTCGCCGATGAGCAGCGACACCGTGAACCCGACGCCGGCCAGCATCGCCAGCCCGACGACGTCGATCCACGCGAGGTCGTCGTCGAGGTCGGCGCGGGTGAAGCGCGACATCAACCAGGTAGCCGCCGTGATGCCGATCGTCTTGCCCAGGAACAGACCCACCACGATGCCGAGCGTGACCCGGTCGCCGAGCGCCGACGTGAGGCCGTCCCAGCCGCCGATCGCGACGCCGGCGGAGAAGAAGGCGAACACGGGCACCGCGACCGCGGCCGACAGCGGTCGGAGCCGGTGCTCGAGGTGCTCCGCGAGTCCGGGGCCGTCGGCGCCGTCGCGGCGCAGCACGGGCACCGTGAAGCCGAGGAGCACACCGGCGACCGTCGCGTGGACCCCCGAGGCGTGGACGAGCCCCCAGGTCGCCACCGCGAGCGGGACGAGCAGGTACCACTCACGGCGGCGCGCCTGCACGAGGGCGCCGAAGGCGGCGAGGGGGACGACGGCGGCCAGCAGGTAGACGACGTCGAGATCGGAGGTGTAGAAGATCGCGATGATCGTGATCGCCAGCAGGTCGTCGACCACGGCCAGCGTGAGCAGGAAGGTCCGGAGGGCACCGGGCAGGTGGGTGCTGATGACCGCCAGCACCGCGAGCGCGAACGCGATGTCGGTGGCCGTCGGGATCGCCCAGCCGCGGAGCTGGTCGGTGCCCGCGTTGACCCCGACGTAGAGCAGTGCCGGGACGGCCATGCCGCCGACCGCCGCCACGACGGGCAGCGCGGCGCGGCGGGGGTCGCGCAGGTCGCCGGCGACGAACTCGCGCTTGAGCTCGAGCCCGGCCACGAAGAAGAAGATCGCGAGCAGCCCGTCGGCGGCCCAGGCGCCGAGCGACAGGTCGAGGTGCAGCGAGGCGGGGCCGACCACGGTGTCGCGCAGGTCGGCGTAGGTGTCGCCGAGGTTGGCCGCGAGCAGCGCCGCGACCGTGGCGACCAGGAGCAGCACGCCACCGACGGTCTCCTGGCGCAGGACGTCGGCGATGCGCGAGGCCTCGGGCCACGATCCGCGGGAGAACAGGCGGCTGCGGGGGGAGGACGTCACGAGGTTCCTTCGGGGTCGGCGGCGCAGATCCGGATCGCTCCGGGCCGACCAGACTTCCCGGCTCACCTGTCGTCCAGCCTACCGGCGCCGACGGCCCGGGAGCGCGGTGAGTGTCGCACCTCTCGCAGGTGGTGGCGGTGGCTGACGCACCCCACCGGTCGCGATGAGGTGCCGCAGCCACCCGAGCTTGAGCCGAGAGGTGCGCAGGTCACCGCCCGACCGGGGGCAGGACCGGATCAGCCGAGGTCGTGGCGCATCAGGACGCGGGGGAAGCCGTTGAGCACCGACGTGGTCTCGGCCGCCTGGGTGAACCCGGCGGCCTCGAACAGCGCCTTGGTGCCGACGTAGGCCATCGTGAGGTCGACCTTCTCGCCGCGGTTGTCGACCGGGTACGCCTCGACGGCCGGGGCGCCCTCGGACCTCGCCCACTCGACGGCACCGGCCACCAGGTGGTGCGCGATGCCCTGGCCGCGGTGGCCAGGGCGCACCCGCACGCACCACAGCGACCACACGTCGAGGTCGTCGACGTGCGGGATCTTGCGGTTCGTCGCGAACGAGGTGTCGGCCCGCGGGTGCACCGCGGCCCAGCCGACCACGTCGTCGCCGTCGTAGGCCAGCACGCCCGGCGGGCCCTGCTCCATGAGCTGCTGCACCTTGTGGCCCCGCGCCTCGCGCTCGAGCTCGCGGTTCTCCTTGTTGGGCAGGCGGTAGCTCAGGCACCAGCAGACGTTGGAGGTGGGCTTCTTGGGGCCCACCATGGTGCGCACGTCGGCGAACTCGGTGGCGGGCCGCACCGTGATCGACATACCCGTATCCTGCCTCGCATGTCGGACTCAGCCCACCGATCGACGGGCCAGCGATCGACGGGCCAGCGATCGACGGGCGACGTCGCGATCGCCGCCCCCAACGAGGCGGCGGCTGACGCGGGGGAGCAGGTGGTGCGCGCCGGGGGCAACGCGGTCGACGCCGCGATCGCAGCGGCTCTCGTGACGATGGTCAACGAGGTCGGCATCGTGTCGCTCAGCTCGGGTGGCTTCATCACGGTCCAGGGTCCCGGCGACCGCGCGGCGAGCACCGTCGACGGCTGGATGGACATGGCAGGACGCGACGTCGACCGCCTGGGCACCGGGGTGTGGGACGTGCGCACCGACTACGGCGGCGGGGTCGACGTCACCATCGGTCCGGGCTCGGTCGCGGTCCACGGCTCGGTCGCGGCGTTCGAGGAGACCCACCGACGCTGGGGTCGGCTGCCGTGGCGCGAGCTGTTCGCGCCCGCGATCGACGTCGCGACCCGCGGCTTCCGCCTCGGAACCGCGTCGCGCTACTACCTGGACCACGTGCACGAGCTGATCTTCGGCTGGGACGACGCGAGCGCCGCGGCCGTGCACGACGACGGGGGCGTGACGGCCGGTCTCGTCGTCGTGCCCGACCTCGCCGCGTCGCTTGAGCAGATCGCTGCCGAGGGGGCGGCCGCGCTGCACGTGGGAGATCTGGCCCGCAGCATCTGCGACGACGTGCTCGACCGCGGCGGAGTGCTCGGTCCGTCGGACCTGGCGGCCTACCGCCCCGTCGTGCGACCGTCGCTGACGGCACGCGCCTCCGGCTGGACCATCGGCACCAACCCGCCGCCCTCGGTGGGCGGCACCTGCGTCGCCGCGATGCTGCAGCTGCTCGACGGCCGCCCCCACGGCCCGTGGACCGACGACGACCGCGACCACCTGGTGCGCGTCATGCGCGCCGTGCTCCGCCGCCGACTCGAGGTGCTCGACCACGCCGACGACCTGGAGCGCGACGCCGCGGCCCTGCTCGCCGACGTCGACCGCGACGCCCTCGCGGTGCTGGAGTCGGGGTCGACGGCCCACGTGTCGGCCACCGATGCCGAGGGCACGGCGTGCTCGATCACGGTGTCGTCGGGCTACTCGTCGGGCATGATCGCGCGGGGCACCGGCATCTGGCTGAACAACTGCCTGGGGGAGCAGGAGCTCAACCCCCGGGGTCTGCACGGTCTGCCCCCGGGATCTCGGCTGTTGTCGAACATGGCGCCCTGCGTCGCCCGCCACGACGACGGCTCGGTGCTGGCGATCGGCTCGCCGGGCGCCGACCGGATCACGACCGCGATCACGCAGGCGCTGGCGTCGTTCGCGAACGGCGGGCTCGCTCTGCAGGACGCGATCAACCACCCGCGTCTGCACCTGCACCGCTCCGGTCGTCCCGACGAGGAGCTCAAGGTCGAGACCGAGCCCACGATGTACTTCGGCGGCGTCGCGGCGACCCTGCTGCGCGCCGCCGGTCGTCTCGTCGCGGCAGCGGATCCGCGACGCGACGGAGCGGTCCGTCTGGTCCGCCGCGATGCGCTTTGATGGTCCCGTGAGCGCCCCCGACCGCCCGGCTCCTCCGATCGTCATTGGGCACCGATCTCCGATCGTCATCGGGCACCGATCTCCGATCGTCATCGGACACCGATCTCCGATCGTCATAGGGCACCGCGGGGTGCCGGGGGAGCGCCTCGAGCACACGCGACCCTCGTACCTGCTGGCGATCGAGCAGGGCTGCGACTACATCGAGCCCGACGTCGTCAGCACGCGTGACGGCGTGCTGGTGGTGCGTCACGAGAACGAGATCGGCGGCACGACCGACGTGGCCAGCCGGCCGGTGTTCGCCGACCGCAAGACGACCAAGTTCGTCGACGGCGTGCCGCTGACCGGGTGGTTCACCGAGGACTTCACGCTCGAGGAGCTCAAGACGCTGCGCACCAAGGAGCGGCTGCCGCAGCTGCGTCCGCAGAACCTGCCGCTCGACGGCACGCAGAAGATCCTGACCTTCGACGAGGTGCTGAACATCGCGGAGGAGGCGAGCGAGGGTCGCGACGAGCCGATCGGCGTCTACGTCGAGACCAAGCACCCGACGTACTTCGCCGGGATCGGGCTCGACCTGAACGATCTGCTGGTCGCCACCTTGGAGCGACGTCGGGTCAACCACGAGGGCGCGCCCATCATCATCCAGTCGATGGAGACCGGGAACCTGCGGGCGCTGCGGGATCGCACGCCGTTGACGCTGATCCAGCTGATGGATCGTCAGGGTGCCCCGTTCGACCTGGTCGACGCCCGCGATCCGCGAACCTACGCGGACCTGGAGCAGCCGGCCGAGCTGGCGAGGGTGGCCGAGTACGCCGACGGCATCGGCCCCAACAAGTCGCAGGTGATCCGTCGTGACGCCGCGTACCGACTCGCTGGCGAGACCGGCCTGGTGCGGCACGCCCACGACGCCGGGCTGCTGGTGCATATCTGGACGATGCGCAACGAGAACAACTTCCTGCCGACGAACCTGCGGATCGGTGACGACACCGCGGCGCAGGGCGACGCGACGGCCGAGTACCTCGCGTTCTTCGACGCGGGGGTCGACGGGGTCTTCTCCGACTACACGGCCACGGCCGTGGCCGCCCGCGAGAGCTGGCTGGCCGGACGCTGATGCGCCGAGGCCCCGCAGCGCCGGACCGGTGCTGCGGGGCCTCGGCGTGGGGTCAGCCGACGGACGTCGGGGCGGGTGGGGGCGGGGCCCACCTGGTGGGCTGCTGCTGGGGCATCAGGATCCAGGCGACGACGTACGCGACGATCACCGAGCCGAAGCCGAGGATCGCCAGGACGGCGGTCACCAGCCGGACGAGGTTCGCGTCGACGTCGGCGTAGCGGGCGATGCCGCCGCAGACGCCCCCGATCCACGTGTCGTCGGGCGTGCGGGTCAGTCGCTTCATGGGTTCTCTCCCTGGGTGTCGGAGGTGGGGTCGGACGAGGTCGCGCCGAGGTCGTCGGCGACGAGAGCGGCGGCGGCCGGGCGTGGTCGGCGGAACGACGCCAGGACGCCGAGCAGGCCGGCCACGATCAGCACCGCGGAGACGACGTAGCCCATCTCGCGACCGGTCATCAGGTCGCCCTCCCAGACCGCCCAGTTGCCGGCGACGGAGAGGAACAGGGCGCCGAACGCGAGCCCGGTCCAGCGGAAGGAGTGGCGGTTCACTGGCGGATCACCTCGATGGTCCCGAGACGGTGCTCGATGTCGATGGTCAGGTGGCGGGCGGAGTCGGCCGGCACGTCGAGCTGGTTGTCGGTGCCGTTGGTCTTGCGGTCGAAGACCGTGATCTCGCCGGCCTTGAGCTCGGCGTCGACGGCGACGTCGAGGTCGTCGGGGACGATGACCCGGGTCTCGCCGATGCCGGAGTCGATCGTGACGGTCCGGCCGAGCAGCGCCTGGGGGTTCGAGACGTCGGTCAGGTCGAGCTCGACCTTGCCGATGCCGTGGACGTACTCGGCGTCGACCGCGGCGGCCGTCGTGGGGCGCTCGACCTGCTCGCCGACACGCAGGCTCGGGAGCGCCGAGCCGACCGTGAGCACCGCGGCCAGCACGATGCCGATCGGGATGAGGGGGCCGCCGTGCCCGAAGAAGGTGCTGATCACGAGACCCAGACCGACGATCGCCAGGGCGACCGCGACGTACGTGGTCCAGGGTGTGCCGCCGTTGGCGTCGGCGACGAGCCGCGTCACGGCCATCGCGATCGCGGTGACCGACACGGTCAGGCCGAGCAGCGCGTTCGACCGGGGCTCGCGGGCCCTGGCCCACGCCTTGCGGGTGGCCTCGTCGGCCTTGGCCTGAGCGAACGCGACCCCGTAGTCGGGCTCGGCCGGCGTGCCGACGGACTCGGCGATGCGGCGGTCGCGGCGGCGGTTGGGCAGCACCACGAACACCAGGAACAGGATGCCGACGGGGACGATCCACCAGGGGAAGCCCCAGCCGGCGTCGCCGACGACCGACAGCACCGCGACGACCGCCGCGACCACCAGGCCGCCGACGCGGACGCGCTCCTCGTTCTCGTCGAGGTTGAACCACTCGGCGGCGACGCTCGGACCGTCCTCGGTCGGCAGGAAGAACCAGGCCGCGAGGTACAGGATCAGGCCGGCGCCGCCCACGAAGGTCAGCACGACGAACGCGATGCGCAGCACGACCGGGTCGAGGTCGAGGTAGCGGGCCGCGCCGGCGCACACGCCGCCGACCATGCCGTTGGAGCGGGAGCGCTGCATGTCGGTCACGGTGCGGAGGCGCCGGGCGTCGAAGCCCGGGTCCTCGGAGGTCGGACCGCCGGAGCCCTCGGGGCCCGGTCCGGTCTGCTGGGTGTCGTTCATGGCTCCATCGTGGCGCGACGACGCACTCCGTTCCATCGGGAACGACCCTGATCCGCCCCCGGGGTCCGTCAGGGTCGGGGCCGGGTGCGTCCTGGTGGAGCGCGGGGGCGCGCGCGTGTGACGATCGGGGGGTGACCGAGTACCGCCGTGCCGTCAGGCCCGCCGATCGTCGCCTCGTCGGCGGTGTGACGGCGGGTCTGGCCGACCACCTCGGTGCCCCGATCTTCGCGGTCCGCGTCGCGTTCGTGGTGGCCACCTGGTGGAACGGTGCCGGCGTCATCGCCTACCTGCTGCTGTGGCGGTTCATGCCGCTGCGCCAGGCCGAGCTGTCGCCCGGGCTGGAGTCGGCCACCCGCCGCGGTCTGCGCACCCGTGGCCGCGTGTCGCCCCGCGAGGTCGTGCAGGGGCTCGCGGTGGGCGCGATCGGCGTCGGCGTGCTGGTGTTCCTGCAGATCACGGGGCACGGGATCGGCGGCGCCGTGCTCGCACCGCTGCTGCTGGCGCTGGTCGGCGTGGCGGTCATCTGGCGCCAGCTCGACGACGCGTCGCTCGGTCGCTGGATGCGCCAGACGACGGGCCTGGCCTTCGCGGCGCGCATCGGTGCCGGCCTGGTGCTGGTCGCCGTGGCGTTCGTCTACGTCGTCACGCAGGACCGGGGCTGGGGCGCGATCGTCGACCTGCTGACGGCGCTCGGCGCAGCGCTCGTGGGCCTCGGCCTGATCCTCGGGCCGTGGCTGCTGAAGCTCGTCGGCGACCTCGACGACGAGCGGCGCGAGCGTGTGCGGTCGCAGGAGCGCGCCGACGTCGCCGCGCACCTGCACGACTCGGTGCTGCAGACGCTCGCACTGCTGCAGAAGAACCCGGGCGACGCCGCCCAGGTCGCGACCCTGGCCCGCCAGCAGGAGCGCGAGCTGCGGTCCTGGCTGTACGGCACCGACAGCACGGTCGGCGACCGCTTCGCGGCCGCGCTGCGCACGGTCGCGGTCGAGGTCGAGACGAGTCACCACGTGCCGATCGAGGCGGTCGTGGTCGGCGACGTGCCGATGGACCCCGACGTCGCGGCCCTCGTGCGCGCCGCGCGTGAGGCGATGGTCAACGCGGCCAAGCACTCCGGAGCCGACCGGGTCGACGTGTACGCCGAGACCGACGGCCGGTCCGTCGAGGTGTTCGTCCGCGACCGCGGCGCGGGCTTCGATCCCGCGGGCATCGCGGAGGACCGGGTGGGCGTCAAGGGCTCGATCGTCGGCCGGGTCGAGCGGCACGGCGGCACGGCCCGGATCCGCAGCGCACCGGGCGAGGGCACCGAGGTGGCGCTCACGATGCCGGTGCGTCAGGGTGAACCCGTCCCCGAGGAGAGGAGGACCACGTCATGACCAGCCTGCGCGTCGCGATCGTCGACGACCACGCGATGTTTCGCACCGGGGTGCGGGCCGAGATCGCCGACGCCGTCGAGGTGGTCGCCGAGGCCGAGGACGTCGACAGTGCCGTCACGGTCGTCGAGGACCTCGCCCCCGACGTCGTGCTGCTCGACGTGCACATGCCGGGCGGTGGGGGCCTCGAGGTGCTGCGGCGCGTCTACCCACGGCACCCCGACACCAAGTTCCTGGCTCTGTCGGTGAGCGACGCCGCCGAGGACGTCATCGGCGTCATCCGGGCCGGGGCCCGCGGCTACGTCACGAAGAACATCTCCGGGCCCGAGCTGGTCGACGCCATCACCCGCGTCGCAGCCGGCGACGCCGTGTTCTCGCCGCGACTGGCCGGCTTCGTGCTCGATGCCTTCGCCGGCACGATCGAGGTGGCCCAGGTCGACGAGGACCTCGACCGACTCACCGAGCGCGAGCGCGAGGTGATGCGGCTCATCGCTCGTGGCTACGCCTACAAGGAGGTCGCGAAGGAGCTGTTCATCTCGATCAAGACGGTCGAGACCCACGTCAGCAGCGTCCTGCGCAAGCTCCAGCTCTCCAGTCGCCACGAGCTCACCCGCTGGGCCAGCGACCGCCGCCTCATCTGACACCCCCGAGTCGCGGAGCCCCGCTGACGAGTCACTCGTTTCCGCTGACGAGTCACTGGTTTCCGCTGGCGAGTCACTGGGGTGGCCCCCGATGGGTCATCGATGGAGCACGGCCCCCTTCACGGTGCGGTCGACCGCATTCCGGGCACCGTGCACGGCGACGCCGACCAGGTCGAGGTCGTCGCGGCCCACCGCGCGCACGGCGGCCCGGTTGGCCGCGTCGTGGCCGGTCGAGAACATCTCGCGCGTGTAGATCGCCAGGTCGAGCTCGCGGGACACCGCGCGCCGGTGCACGGTGGCCAGCGCGTCGGCGCCACCGGACAGCACCACCACCGGCTGACCGAGCAGCGGGAGGTACGGCGTTCCGTCCGCGTCGGCGTAGGGCTCTCCGACCAGCTCGGGCCGCGCTGCCGTGATGCCGCTGGTCAGGAAGGCGGTCACGTTCAGTGCCTGCCACGGCTCGAGGTCGTCGCGCAGGACGACCGCGATCTTGGTCTCGAAGCGGACAGGGGCGTCAGGGGATTCACTCACCCCTCCACGATCGACGTGCGTGGGCGGCGCGGTCTTGTACGTTCCTGACGTGGAGACGGCACCCGACGAGCGCGCCAGGGCGTGGCGGCCGGACGTCCCGGGCGTCGGCGAGGTGCTGCACGCGCACTTCACCGAGCACGCGTACCCGGCGCACACCCACGACCTGTGGACCGTGCTCCTCGTCGACACCGGTGTCGTCGACTACGCGATGGACGGACGGCCGCGCAACGCGCCGGCGGGCACCGTGTCCGTGCTGCCGCCCGACGTCCCGCACGACGGCCGATCAGCAGCCGAGGGTGGATTCGACAAGCGGGTGGTCTACGTCGACGAGCGCTGGCTGCCGCCTGCGCTGACGGGGGCGGCGGTGGACCGACCCGTGGTCGCCGACGCGGACCTGGGTCGTGCTGCGACGCGACTGCACGACGTGATGGCCCGCCCCGGCGACGAGCTGGAGGCCGAGTCGCGTCTCGCCCTGGTCGCCGAGAGGATCCAGCGGCACCTGACCCGGGGTGAGCTGCCGACGTCGCGTCCCGATCCCGTGCTCGCCCGTCAGGTCCGCGACCGGCTCGACGCCGAGCTCGTCCACCCACCGAGCCTCGAGGACCTGGCGCTCGACCTCGGCGTGCACCCGACGCACGTGGTGCGGGCGTTCGGTCGCGCCTACGGCATCGCTCCGCACCGGTACGTGACGGGCCGCCGGATCGATCGCGCGCGGCGGCTGCTCCTCGACGGAGTCGCGCCCGCCGAGGTGGCCGTCGAGGTCGGGTTCCACGACCAGTCGCACCTGACGCGGCACTTCCGGCGTCTCCTCGGCACGACGCCGCAGCGCTGGCGCGTGGCGTCGCGCTGAGCTCAGTGACTCGTCACCGGAAACGAGCGACTCGTCAGCGGAAACCAGTGACTCGTCAGCGGAAACCAGTGACTCGTCAGCGGGAATCAGTGACTCGTCAGCGGGGGTCGGGGCCGGTGCGGTCGATGATCGGGGTGAGGTCGAGGCCGGGGGGAAGGGTGCCGAAGGCGTCGCCCCAGTCGCGGTCGAGGCGTGACGCGCAGAAGGCGTCGGCGACGGCGGGGGGACCGTGCATGATCAGCTGCGAGCCCTGGAACACCAGCGCCATCTGCTCGACCACCCGGCGGGCGCGCAGCTCGATGTCGTCGAAGGACGCCAGCTCCTTCATCAGCCGAGCGAGCGCGTCGTCGTAGCGCGAGTCGGCTCCCGAGGCCTGCTCGACCTCGGTCGCGAACGCCTCGAGGGTGTGCGGCTCCCGCGACATGGCGCGCAGCGCGTCGAGCGCGGCGACGTTGCCCGAGCCCTCCCAGATCGACAGCAGCGGCAGCTCGCGGTAGATGCGCGCGATGTCGAAGTCCTCGATGTAGCCGTTCCCGCCCAGGCACTCCAGCGCCTCGCCCGCCGCCATCGGCGCGCGCTTGCAGACGTGGTACTTCGTCACGGCCAGCGCGATGCGGCGCAGCGCCGCCTCCTGCTCGTCGCCACGGATCGCTCGGTCGTTCGCACCGGCGAGTCGGAACATCGCGGTGGTCGCGGCCTCGGACTCGACCTGCAGGTCCGCCAGCACGTTGCGCATCAGGGGCTGGTCCACCAGACGTCGACCGAACGCCTCGCGGTGGCGTGCGTGGTGCGCCGCCAGGCGCACGGCCGACCGCAGGCCGGCCGCCGATCCGATGACGCAGTCGAGCCGCGTCATGTTGACCATCTCGACGATCGTGCGGACGCCGCGACCCTCCTCGCCGACGAGCCACCCGACCGCGTCGTCGTACTCGATCTCCGACGACGCGTTCGACGTGTTGCCGAGCTTGTCCTTGAGCCGGACCAGGCGCAGGGGGTTGCGCTCGCCGCCCGGCAGCACGCGGGGGACCGCGATGCACGACAGTCCTCCGGGGGCCTGGGCGAGCGTGAGGAACAGGTCCGACATCGGCGCCGACGTGAACCACTTGTGCCCGACCAGCCGGTACGTGCCGTCGGACTGCGGCGTGGCCGTCGTGGTGTTGGCGCGGACGTCGGAGCCGCCCTGCTTCTCCGTCATCGACATGCCGGCGATCAACCCGCGCTTGGTGGCCGGGTCGGCGAACGTCGGGTCGTACTCCCGATTGGTCAGCAACGGCTCGAGCTGCGCCGACAGCTCGGCGTTGGCGCGCAGCGCGGGAACGACGGCGTACGTCATCGAGATCGGGCAGCCGTGGCCCGCGTCGGCGGACCAGGTCATGAACTTGGCGGCGCGGGCCACGTGCGCGCCGGGTCGGTCGTCGGCCCACGGGGCGCCGTGCAGGCCGTGGGACACCGCGACCTCCATCAGGCGGTGGTACGCGGGGTCGTACTCGACCTGGTCGACGTGGTTCCCGTACCGGTCGTGCGTGTGCAGCCGAGGCGCGTTGCGCTCGGCCAGGCGGGCCCACGCGCGGGCCTCGGCGCTGCCGGCCAGACGGCCGAGCTCGTGCAGCTCGTCGACGGCCCAGGCGGCACCCTCGCGCGCGACGCCCTCGAGCATCGCGGGGTGGTCGGCGGTGTCGTGCCCGGCGATGTCGGGAACCTGGTTGAACACGGTGTGCGTCGTACCCATGCCGCCGATGTTACGGATATCGTGACGGTCGTGTCCAGAAGTGAAAGACGACCGCTCCCGGCGCGGTCGGTGGTGCTGAGCCTCCTGCTGGGAGCCCACCCGGCGCGCATGGCACCGGCCCAGCTCGTGGCAGCGGGCGGCTATCTCGGGGTCACCGAACCGGCCCTGCGCGTCGCCCTGACCCGAGCCGTCGCGTCCGGCGACCTGGTGCGCCGCGACGGCGCGTACGCCCTGGGAGAACGACTCGTCGAGCGACAGCGACGCCAGGACGCGTCGGTCGACCACGCGTCCGCCGCGTGGGACGGCACGTGGGAGCAGGTGGTCGTCGTCGAGGCCGGCCGAGCCGCTGCGGACCGGGCGGCGCTGCGGGCCGAGCTGGCCGCCCGACAGCTGGCCGAGCTGCGCGAGGGGGTCTGGATGCGCCCGGCCAACCTCGGCGCCCGACCGACCCTCGACGACGCGGCCGTCGCGAGCTTCCGCGTCGACCGCGTCGCCGACGCAGGCGCGCTGGCCGGCCGGCTGTGGGACCTCGACGCCTGGTCGAGTCGGGGGCACGCGCTGCTCGACGAGCTGGCGACCACGGCGGACCCCTCGCTCCGACTCGCCGTCGCGGCCGATCTCGTGCGTCACCTCGTCGACGACCCGCTGCTGCCCGCGTCGCTGCTGCCCGACGACTGGCCGGGTGACCGGCTGCGCTCCACGTACGCGGCCTACCAGGAGGAGCTGGCTGCGGTCCGGGACTGAGCCCGGCCGTGGCCGGCGACCGGAGCTCGGCATCCACGCCCTTGATCGACGGCGGGCGACGTTCACCCGCCCGCAACGCGTCGGGTCTAGCGTGGGGCCATGAACCAGAAGCAGCCGCACCTGATCGTGCTGTTCGGCGCGACCGGGGACCTCGCCCGGCGGAAGCTGCTCCCCGGGATGCTGCACCTCGTGCAGTCCGGCCTCATCGGCGACGTCCGGATCATCGGTGCCAGCCTCGACGACCTGACCGACGAGCAGTTCCGCGAGCTCGCGGGCGAGGCGTGCGCGGCGAGCAACCGCAAGGCGGCGCAGCCCGCGTGGGACGACTTCGCGTCCCGCCTGTACTACGTGAACACCGGCCACGGGTCGACCGCGCTGGCCGAGCTCGCAGCCCGGCTCGAGACCGAGCTCACGGGGTCCGAGCACGGCGAGGTCCGCCGTCTGCACTACCTCAGCGTGCCGCCCAAGGCCGCCCTCGACGTGGTGCGCACGCTCGACGAGGCGCACCTGGTCGAGCGGTCGCGGATCATCATGGAGAAGCCGTTCGGCACCGACCTGGCCAGCGCCAAGAAGCTCAACGCGTCGATCCACGAGGTGTTCGCCGAGGACCAGATCTTCCGCATCGACCACTTCCTGGGCAAGGAGGCGGCGCTCAACATCCTGGCGTTCCGCTTCGCGAACGGCCTCTTCGAGCCGATCTGGAACCGCAACTTCATCGACCACGTGCAGATCGACGTCCCCGAGACGCTCGGCCTCGAGGGGCGTACGGCGTTCTACGAGGGCACCGGCGCCTA
>JALRKU010000227.1 GCA_023254755.1 Aeromicrobium sp.
CTGCTGCCGGCGAAGTCGGGCACGATCCTGCTCGACGGCGAGGACGTCACGAAGCTGCGGCCGAGCGCCCGGGTCCGCCGCGGCCTCGGGTACGTCCCGCAGGGACAGCTGTCCTTCCCGCAGATGACCACGCTGGAGAACCTGCAGCTCGTGACGACGCAGCAGAGCCGGATCGACGAGGTGCTGGACACGTTCCCCGCGCTGACCCAGCTCCTCGGTCGTCGTGCGGGTCTGCTGTCGGGCGGCCAGCGCCAGCAGCTCGCGATCGCGCGCACGCTGCTGACGGGTCCCCGGCTGCTGATCCTCGACGAGCCCACGGAGGGCATCCAGCCGAACGTGGTCGCCGAGATCGAGCAGGTGATCGTCGACCTCACCGGACGCGGCGACCTCTCGGTGCTCCTGGTGGAGCAGCACGTCGGGTTCGCGCTGCGCTCGACCAACGCGTACTACGTGCTGGAGTCGGGACGGATCACGGCCCACGGCACCGGGGGTGTGGACGCGATCGACGACGTCCGTGCGGCGATGGCGGTCTGAGGCGCCATGCACCTCACACCGTCCGACGTCGAGAAGCTGCTGCTGTCGGTCGCGGGCATGGTCGCCCGCGACCGGCTCCAGCGGGGCGTGCTCCTGAACCATCCCGAGTCGGTCGCGCGGCTCACCACCGGGGTCATCGAACGCGCCCGGGAGGGGGTCGGCGTGCCCGAGCTGATGGTCGCCGGACGCGAGGTGCTCACGCGCGACCAGGTCATGCCCGACGTCGTCGAGATGCTCGCCGAGGTCCAGATCGAGGCCACCTTCCCCGACGGTCGCAAGCTCGTCACCATCCACCAGCCCATCGCCTGAGGAGGACGCATGGCCAGCGTGAACAGCGGACCCGGCGCCGTACGGGTCGCCGAGGGGACCGTCGTCATCAACGCCGACCGGTCGCCGGAGCAGCGCCGCACGATCGTGATCGTCAACACCGGCGACCGCCCGGTCCAGATCGGTTCCCACATCCACCTCGCCGACGTCAACAGCGCCCTGGAGATGGACCGCGAGGCGGCCACGGGCTTCCGCCTGGACATCCCGTCGGGCACGTCGCGTCGCTTCGAGCCGGGGGCGTCGCGCGAGGTCGACATCGTCGCGCTGGGCGGCCGCGGGGTCGTCCCGGGCCTCCAGATCGGCCGGCGCTGATGGAGCTGAGCCGCGCCGAGTACGCCGCGCTGTACGGACCGACGGTCGGCGACCAGGTCCGGCTCGGCGACACCGACCTGTGGATCGAGGTCGAGCAGGACCTGACGTTCGGTGGTGAGGAGGTGCTGTTCGGCGGAGGCAAGTCGATCCGCGAGTCGATGGCCCAGGGCACCACGACCCGCGCCGAGGGTGCGCTCGACACGGTCATCACCAACGTGGTCGTGCTGGACCACTGGGGCGTCGTCCGTGCCGACGTGGGGCTGCGCGACGGCCGCATCGTGGCGCTCGGCCGGGCCGGCAACCCCGACATCGCCGACGGCGTCCACCCCGCCCTGCTGATCGGCCCGTCGACCGACGTCATCTCGGGCGAGGGCAAGATCCTCACGGCCGGCGCGATCGACGTCCACGTGCACTTCCTGTCGCGCTCCCAGCTGGTCGAGGCGCTCTCGACCGGCATCACCACGGTCGGCGGAGGCGGGACCGGGCCGTCGGAGGGCTCCAAGGCCACGACGGTGACCCCGGGCGCCTGGCACCTGCAGGCCGTGCACCGAGCCCTCGACTCGCTCCCGCTCAACGTCCTGCTGATGGGCAAGGGCAACACCGTCTCGGCCGAGGCGCTCGCGGAGCAGGCGCTCGCCGGCGCGGGGTCGTACAAGGTGCACGAGGACTGGGGGGCGACCCCTGCCGCGATCGACGCCTCGCTCGCCGCGGCGGACGAGCACGGTCTGCAGGTCGCGCTCCACTCGGACTCGCTCAACGAGGCGGGCTACCTCGAGTCGACCGTCCGGGCGATCGCCGGCCGCTCGATCCACGCGTTCCACGCCGAGGGCGCCGGGGGCGGGCACGCACCCGACATCCTCTCGATCGCCTCGTTCCCCCACGTCATCCCGGGGTCGACCAACCCGACGCTGCCGCACACCGTCAACACCGTCGCAGAGCACCTCGACATGCTGATGGTCTGCCACCACCTCAACCCCCGGGTCCCCGAGGACCTCGCGTTCGCCGAGTCGCGGATCCGCGCCACGACGATCGCCGCGGAGGACCTGCTGCACGACCTCGGCGCCCTGTCCATCACGTCGTCCGACGCCCAGGCGATGGGGCGGATCGGCGAGGTCGTCACGCGCACCTGGCAGGTCGCCCACGTCATGAAGGACCGCTTCGGCGGGCTCGGCGGCAGGGCCGACAACGTCCGCGCCAGGCGCTACGTCGCCAAGTACACGATCAACCCCGCGATCGCCCACGGCATCGACGACGAGATCGGGTCGATCGAGCCCGGCAAGCTCGCCGACCTGGTGCTGTGGGACCCGCGCTTCTTCGGCATCCGGCCGTCCGTCGTGCTCAAGGGCGGCGCCCTCGTGTGGGCCGCGCTGGGCGACCCCAACGCCTCGATCCCCACGCCCCAGCCCCAGCTGATGCGCCACACCCTGATCGACCCGGCCGACGGTGCCGGGGCCGACCACTCGCTCACCTTCGTCTCTCCGGCCGCGATCGCCGACGGCCTCGGTGAGCGGCTGGGGCTGCGCCGCACGCTGGCGCCGATCAAGCCCACCCGCGACGTCGGGAAGGCGCAGATGATCAACAACGACGCCCTGCCGGACATCCGCGTCGAGGCCGAGACGTTCGCGATCCACGTCGACGGCGAGCTCGTCGTGCCGGCACCGGCGACCGAGCTCCCCCTCGCCCAGCTCTACTCGATGTTCTGACGCGCATGGCACCGTCCACAGCAGCTCCCACCCTCGTCTCGTCCGAGCTGATGCTGATGCTGCTCGCGGACGCCCGGCTCCCCACCGCCGGGCACACGCAGTCGGGCCAGCTCGAGCCTGCGGTGGAGGCGGGGCTGACGGCGGCGCACGTGCCCGACTACCTCGCCCTGCGGCTGTCGACCGTGACCCGCGTCGAGGCCGCGACCGCCGTCGTGGCGCTGCACCACGTGCGACAGGGCTTCGCGCTCGACGAGGTCGAGGCCGCCTGGGCGGCCCGCACGCCGAGTCCCGCCATGCGCGACGCGTCCCGGGCGATGGGGCGGGCCCTGCTGCGGCTGGCCCGTCGGCTGTGGCCCGACCACTGCGTGCTGTCGCAGCTCGCGCCCGGCACGCCCCGATCCGTCGTGACGGCCGCCGTGGCCCACGCCGGAGGGCTCGACCCCAGGGCGCTGGCCCGCCTCGTCGGCTACGACGACGTGCAGACCGTCGCGGCGGCCGCCCTCAAGCTCGTCCCGCTCGACCCCACGGTCGTCACCGGCTGGGTGCTGGACGCCCTGCCGGCCGTCGACCGCCTCGCCCAGGAGGTGGCGACCACGACGCGACCGGCCGCCATCCCGATCGCCGGGTGCCCACAGATCGAGGCGTGGGCACAGGCCCACGCCGTTGCCCAACGGAGGTTGTTCAGTGCCTGACCCGACTCCCCACCACGTCCCTGCCCCGCGGGCCCTGCGCATCGGTGTCTGCGGACCCGTCGGCACCGGCAAGAGCTCGCTCATCGCGCTGCTGTGCCGCGAGCTCGGCGACACGTTCGAGCTCGCCGTGGTCACCAACGACATCTACACCGACGAGGACGCCCGCTTCCTCCGGTCGGCGGGCGTGCTCGAGCCCGAGCGCATCCGCGCCGTCGAGACCGGCGCCTGCCCGCACACGGCGATCCGCGACGACGTCACCGCGACCCTCCTGGCGGCCGA
>JALRKU010000318.1 GCA_023254755.1 Aeromicrobium sp.
CCCCACCGGTCGCCAGCCGAGGAGCGCAGCGACGAGCGCGGTCAGGCGCCGGTGACCTGGCACGCTCGCCCCACCCGGGATCACTCGGCCGACGGCACCCAGCGCGACGCGTCGATGGCGTAGACCCAGCGGCGTCCGGGCCACTCGGTGAGCGACCAGAGCTGACCGCGCTGCGGCCACCAGGTGATGTCCTCGGGTCCGGTGGGCAGCACGCCGCGATGACGGTGCAGGTCGCCGGGGCGGCCGACCCAGAGGTCGCCCGGATTGCCCTCGCCGTTGCTCGACGTGACGACCCATGTGCCGTTGACCAGCACGGCTCCCTGCATGCGGGCGACGGCGTCGTGCACCTCGATCGGTGCGGCCGCCTCGGCCTTCCCGCTAGCGAGCAGGTCGGTCTCGCCGTCGAGCTCGTAGCGGACGAGCCGGTGGCTGCCGCCCTTGCGGCCGTACTCGCCGGCGACGAGGTGGTCGATCTCTCCGCCGCGGTCGAGGGACATGAACGAGTAGGTCATGGGGCGGGTGCCCGCGTCGGTGTCGGCGGTGTACCGGGTCAGCTGGGGCAGCACGTAGCGGTAGCCGCGGGTGCGCCAGCGGTTGCGGACGCGCACGAGGTCGTCGAGGCGGAACACCCGGATGCCGCCGGAGCTGCCGGCGACGAACAGGTGGTCGCCGTACCAGACGATGCCGCCGGCGTGGACCCGCACGGGGCTGAGGCGGTGCAGTCCGAAGCGCCGCTTCGGCTCGACCAGCAGCACGTGGCGGTAGCGCGGGTCCTGCGGGTCGGTGTGGTCGATGACGGAGATGCGGGAGCCGAGCAGCGCCCACCCGACGGCTCCGTGGCCGTACCAGCTGACGATGACGACCGAGCGTCCCTCGAAGGTGCCGGACTGCGGGTCGGGCCCGTAGGCGTCGGCGGAGGTGGTGATGCCTTGAGGGAACCAGCGCGGGGTGCGGACGTCGCGGTCGTCCCAGCGCATGCCGCCGACGGACGCCTCGGCGGTCATGGTGACGTGCCGACCGCGCCGGTCGAGGTCGTCGAGCACGCCGCGCAGCCCGACCCTTCGGAACCTGCCGAAGAAGCGGTCGGACAGCCACCGCTCGGGCGGCTCCGGCAGCAGCCGGAAGGGAAGCGACACCACGCCCCCACGGTAGGCGGTGGACGGTGGGGCCGCCCCGGCCCGTCCCGGGACGAGCTCCTGCGCTACGACGCCTTCAGCACGCCCAGCAGGTCGCGTCCCGCGGACAGCAGTCCGGAGACCTCGTCGGTGGACAGGGCGTACTCGACGACGGACCCGTGCCGGGTCGAGGTCACCAGCCCCTCGCGGCGGAGCACCGCGAGCTGCTGAGACAGGCTGGACGCCTCGATCTCGACGTCGTCGAGCAGGACCCGCACCGGGAGCGGGCCGTCCTGCAGCAGCTCGAGCACCCGGATGCGGACCGGGTGCCCGAGCGTGCGGAAGAGGGCGGCCTTCGCCCGGTTGAGCGGTACGTGGGCCGGGCCGGCGTCGGCCCTGGTCACGAGTCCTCGAGCTGGGCGGCGACGCGGCGGTGCGCCTCCCAGATCTCCTCCGGCAGGCCGTCGAACTGGTCGAGGTGCTTCTTGCGGTGGCCGATCTCCTGCTTCCACCGGTCGACGTCGATCGTCAGGACGGTGTCGAGGTCGGCGAGCGCCTGGTCGTCGAGGCCGTCGAGGAAGAGCTCGTCGCGCTTCGGGATGACGCCGACGGGCGTCTGCACGCCCTCGACCTCGCCGTTCTTGTACTGCATGAGCCACAGCAGGGGGCGCAGGTTCTCGCGGTAGCCGGGCCACAGGAAGCGGCCGTCGTCGCCGCGCTGGAACCAGTTGACGTGCGCGAACACGGGCTTCTTCTGGGCGCGGGAGAAGACCTCGAGCCAGTGGGCGGCGTAGGCGCCCTCGGAGTAGGACATGAACGGACGCATCGACATGG
>JALRKU010000071.1 GCA_023254755.1 Aeromicrobium sp.
ACCTGGCCCTCGGCCTCCCCGAGACCACGGGCCTGCCGACCGAGGGCGTCGCACCATGAGTCGGCCCGCATCGAGGAGAGTGCAGTCATGAGCGTGACCGCAGCGCAGGGCTTCCGAGCCGCGGGCGTGGCGGCGGGACTCAAGTCCAGCGGCAACCCCGACGTCGCCGTCGTGGTGAACGACGGACCGAGCCGCACGGCGGCCGCGGTCTTCACCAGCAACCGCTGCAAGGCGAACCCCGTCATCTGGAGCCAGGAGGCCATCAAGACGGGGCGGGCGAGCGCGGTCGTCATCAACTCCGGCGGTGCGAACTGCTACACGGGCGCCGAGGGCTTCGCCACCACGCACCGCACGGCCGAGCTGGCCGCCGAGCGGCTGGGCGTCGGGGCGATCGACGTGCAGGTCTGCTCGACGGGCCTGATCGGGCTGCTCAACGACCGCGACGCCCTGCTCGGTGGCGTCGGTGCGGCCATCGACGAGCTGAGCGCCGACGGCGGCAGCGCGGCGGCGACGGCCATCATGACGACCGACACGGTCGCCAAGGAGGCCGTGGCCCACGCCGAGGACCACGACGGCGAGGGCTGGATCGTGGGCGGCATGGCCAAGGGCGCGGGCATGCTCGCTCCGGCCCTGGCCACCATGCTCGTCACCATCACGACCGACGCCGACGTCGACGCCGCGACGGCCGACGCCGCGCTGCGGGCCGCCACGGCGCGCACGTTCGACCGCCTGGACAGCGACGGGTGCCAGTCGACCAACGACACGGTGCTGCTGCTGGCCAGCGGGTCCTCCGGCGTCACGCCGGACCCGCAGGCGTTCACCGCCGCGGTGACCGCGGTGTGCCAGGACCTCGCGCTGCAGCTGCTGGCCGACGCCGAGGGCGCCGACCACGAGATCACGATCGACGTCGTCAACGCGGCGACCGAGGCCGACGCGCTGGAGGTGGGCCGCTCGATCGCGCGCAGCAACCTGTTCAAGTGCGCCATCTTCGGCAAGGACCCCAACTGGGGCCGCATCCTGGCCTCGGTGGGCACGACGCAGGCCGCGTTCGACCCGGCCGACCTCGACGTCGCGCTGAACGGCGTGTGGGTCTGCCGCAACAGCGGGCCCGCCGAGTCGCCGGACCGGGTCAGCCTCGAGGAGCGGGCCGTCTCGGTGACCGTCGACCTGAAGGCGGGCGCGGAGACCGCGACCGTCTGGACCAACGACCTCACGCACGCCTACGTGCACGAGAACTCCGCCTACTCGACCTGAGACGAGGAAGCACCGGATGACCGACAACGACGCGACCGACGACACCCCCGACGTCTGGCACCCCGACGACTGGAAGCGGGCGACCGACAAGGCCGCCACCCTCGCCCAGGCCCTGCCGTGGATGAAGAAGTACCACGGCACCGTGATCGTGGTGAAGTACGGCGGCAACGCGATGGTCGACGAGGACCTCAAGCGCGCCTTCGCCGAGGACGTCGTGTTCCTGCGCCTTGCCGGCTTCAAGCCGGTCGTGGTGCACGGCGGCGGACCGCAGATCAGCAGCATGCTGGACCGGCTCGGCATCGAGTCCGAGTTCAAGGGCGGCCTGCGGGTCACGACCCCCGAGGCGATGGAGGTCGTCCGGATGGTGCTGACCGGCCAGGTCGGCCGCGAGCTCGTGGGTCTGCTGAACAAGCACGGCGACCTCGCGGTGGGCCTGTCCGGTGAGGACGGCGGGCTGTTCCTCGCCGAGAAGACGCTGCCGGTGATCGACGGCGAGCCCACCGACATCGGCCTGGTCGGCGAGGTCGTGGGGGTGCGTCCCGAGGCGGTGCTCGACCTCATCGAGGCCGGTCGCATCCCGGTGGTCTCGACGGTCGCCCCTGACCGGGAGGGACAGGTCCACAACGTCAACGCCGACACCGCGGCGGCCGCGCTCGCGGTCGCGCTCGGTGCCGAGAAGCTGCTGGTGCTCACCGACGTCGAGGGGCTGTACGCCGACTGGCCCAACAGCTCTGACGTGATCGGCGAGATCAGCCCCGAGGCGCTCGAGGAGATCCTGCCGACGCTGGCGAGCGGGATGATCCCCAAGATGGGCGCCTGCCTCAAGGCGGTGAAGGAGGGCGTGAAGCGGGCCACCGTCGTCGACGGGCGCGAGCCGCACTCGGTGCTGCTCGAGATCTTCACCGACGAGGGCGTCGGCACGCAGGTCGTGCCCGGCGCCGCCACGCGCATCCGCACCGCCCTGTACACCACGAGCGTCAAGGCGGACGACCAGTGAGCTCGGTCGAGGACTGGACCGAGCGGTACCAGCACGCCGTCATGAACACGTTCGGCCCGCCGCAGACGGTGCTCGTGCGGGGTCGGGGATCGACCGTGTGGGACGCCGACGGCGGCGAGTACCTGGACCTGCTCGCCGGCATCGCGGTCACCTCGCTCGGTCACGCCCACCCCGCGCTGATCGAGGCGGTCACGACGCAGCTCACCACGCTGGGTCACGTCTCGAACTTCTTCGCGACCGAGCCGCAGGTGACTCTCGCCGAGCGGCTCCTGGAGCTGCTGGGCAGCCCGGGTCGCGTGTTCTTCGCGAACTCAGGCGCCGAGGCGAACGAGGCGGCCCTCAAGGCGACCCGCCGCACGGGCCGCACGACCCTGGTCTCCACGCACGGCTCGTTCCACGGTCGCACGATGGGGGCGCTGTCCCTGACGTCGAAGGAGGCCTACCGCGCGCCGTTCGAGCCGCTGCCCGGCGACGTCCGGTGGGCGCCGTACGGCGACGCCGACGCGCTCGAGCGGGTCGTCGACGACACCGTCGCCGCCGTCGTGATCGAGCCGATCCAGGGCGAGGCCGGAGTGATCGTGCCCCCCGACGGCTACCTCCAGGCGGCGCGGGAGATCACGCAGCGCCACGGTGCGCTCCTGTGGGTCGACGAGGTCCAGACGGGCGTCGGGCGCACCGGGGCCTGGTTCGCCCACACCGCGTCCGGAGTCGTGCCGGACCTCGTCACGCTGGCCAAGGGTCTCGGCGGAGGCTTCCCGATCGGCGCCCTGCTGGCGGTCGGCGAGGCGGCGGAGCTGCTGGGTCCGGGCAACCACGGCACCACCTTCGGTGGCAACCCGACGGTGGCGGCCGCCGCCCTGGCCGTGCTCGACACCATCGAGGCGGACGGCCTGCTTGCCCACGC
>JALRKU010000079.1 GCA_023254755.1 Aeromicrobium sp.
TCGCCGAGCACGGACTGCGGCTCGGGCTCGAGACCGACCTCGCGGTCGCGGCCGACGCCACGCGTCACCAGCGGGCCGCCCGCGTCATCCGCCGGTACCGCGAGCCGCTGCCGCACCTCGACGTGCTGATGACCGCCACGATCGAGCGGGTCCTCGCGCTCGACGGCAACCTGTCCGAGCACCTCGTCACGCCGGAGGCGCTGCGCGAGCACGACCTCGCCGTGGCTGCCGAGATCGACGCGCTGCCCAAGCTCACCAACGACCTCGGCAAGGTGCGCTCGGCCGCACTGGCGCGGGTCGACCTGTCGCGCCTCGTCGACGCCTACCGCGCCGACAAGCAGGTGTCCGGCGTCGCCGACTTCTCCGACCAGATGGCCGGCGGGGCTCGACTCGCGATCGAGAGTCCCGAGGTCGGCGAGCTGATGCGCGAGCGGTTCACCGCCGTGATGCTCGACGAGTACCAGGACACCTCGGTCGCGCAGCGCCTGATGCTGCAGGGCCTGTTCGGCGGCGGCCACGCGGTCACCGCCGTCGGCGACCCCGCTCAGGGCATCTACGGCTGGCGCGGCGCGTCGGCCGACAACATCGACCACTTCCCGCAGCACTTCCCGCGGTCCGACGGGTCGTCGAGCGCGGTCCTCGGCCTGCGCACCAGCCGGCGCTGCCACCCGGACATCCTCGCGGTCGCCAACCGTGCGGCGGCCCCGTTCTACGCCACGCGGCCCACGCTCGCGCCCCTGGTCGCGCCCGACGAGCCGGCCGAGGGCTGGCCACCGGCCGAGGTCACCGCCGAGCGGTTCACCACCGTCACCGAGGAGTTCGAGGCGCTGGTCGACCGCATCGCGGCGCACCGCGAGAGCGACCCCGACGAGTCCGTCGCCGTGCTGCTGCGCACCAAGTCCGAGATGCCCACCATCACCGCCGCGCTGCGCTCGCGCGGCGTCGACGCCGAGGTCGTCGGGCTCGCCGGCCTGCTCACGCTGCCGCACGTCGCCGACGTCGTGAGCCTGCTCGACGTGGTCGCCGACGCCACGGCCAACCCGTCGCTGCTTCGGCTGCTCACGGGCGACCGGTGGCGCATCGGTCCGCGCGACCTCGCCCTGCTCGGCCGCCGGGCACGCGAGCTCGCCGACGGACTGGCGGCCACGCCCGACGACACCTTCGACGGCCGACTGTCCGACGCTGTCGCGGGCGCCGACCCGACCGAGATCGTGTCGCTGGCCGACGCGCTCGACGACCTCGGCGACCACCCCTACTCCGCCGAGGCGCGCCGCCGGTTCGCCGAGGTCGCCGCCGCCGTCCGCGCGGTGCGGCGCGGGCTCTCGGGCTCGGTCGCCGACGTCGTGCGGCTCGCGATCCGCTCGCTCGACCTCGACGTCGAGACCGCCCTGCTCGGCACCGGCGCGTCGGCGGACCTCACGGCGCTGGTCGACGTCGGTGAAGGTGCAGTCGGTGAAGCGGGCGGCCCCGAGGTCGTCGGCATACCAGTCGTCGCCGCGGAAGTCGCGACCCTCGACGGGCTCGGGGAACAGCTCAGACATCGACGGTGCCCCCGCTGCGCCAGTAGCGGCCGTCCTCGCGGGTGAGGAACAGGTCGTCGACAAGGTAACGACGCAGGGCTGCGTGGTCGGGGTGGACCTCGTTGAGCACGTCGTTGACCTCCGACTCGGTGTAGACCAGGCCCGGCTCGAAGAGTTGGGCGAGGTGGTCGAGCACCACCAGCAGCTTGCCCCGCTTGCTGGGGATGGTGTGGAGGCGT
>JALRKU010000156.1 GCA_023254755.1 Aeromicrobium sp.
TGCGAATCCTCCGCGGACGAGGTTACCGGTCGGGGACGGGCAGCGGCCAATCGCCCCGGCGCTTCAGGGCCCGGCACGGCCAGCCCGTATGATGGTCGACAGCCCCTCGCGCGGCGTCACCTCACTCAATCCCCCAGGGCAGGAATGCAGCAAGGGTCGGTGGGCTCTGGCGGGTGCGCGAGGGGTCCTTCACGTCCAGGAGCCGCCATGACCACGCCGACCGTCCGCGACGCGACCGTCGACGACCTGCCGCAGATCCTCTGGATCCACAACGACGCCATTGCGCACACCACCGCGATCTGGGACGACGAGCAGGTCGACCTCGCCGATCGCGCGGCCTGGCTTCACGACCGCCAGTCCTCCGGGCGTCCCGTGCTGGTCGCCGAGGCCGCCGACGGATCGGTCGCCGGATACGCGTCGTACGGACCGTGGCGGACGAAGTCGGGCTACCGGCACAGCGTCGAGAACTCGGTCTACGTCCACCCCGATCACCGGCGAGCCGGCCACGCCGCGACGCTCGTGACCGCCCTCATCGACCACGCCCGCGGCGCCGACGTGCACGCGATCGTGGCCGGCATCGAGGCCGGCAACGCGTCGTCGATCGCGCTGCACGAACGATTCGGGTTCGGCGAGGTCGCCCGCATGCCGCAGGTCGGGGTCAAGTTCGGGCGTTGGCTCGACCTGGTCTACCTGCAGCTGCTGCTCGACTGACGAGCCACGCGAACCAGCCCCACCCGGCGGCGAGCATCACCTGAGCCGTCGGTCCCCACGGCCGGAACACGTGGTGCTGCCACAACAGGTAGCCACCCAGGACCACGAGCACCGTCGGGACGATGCCGGCGAGCCAGCCCGTCGACCGCAGCGCGACCCCCGCCCCCAGAGCCGCGGCCGCCACGTACGCGATGCCGCCGACCTGCTCGAAGTCACCGGCCAGCGGCAGGATGATGCCGAGTCCACCGGCCTCGACCTCCTTGAGCGCACCGGCCCCGACACCGGCGAGGATGTCGAGCGTCGTGTACGCGGTGGCGTAGACGTAGGCGACCAGCGCGACCACGACGCCCGCCGCCCGGTCGACGTGGCGAGCGACCAGCCAGGGCCCCAGCGCCAGGAGCGGGAACAGCGGGATGAGCCAGATGTGCATCACCTTCCAGTGATGCGCGTCCTCGACCGTCAACGACGCCGGGTGGCCCAGCGCGATCGCGCCCACCACCAGCGGAGGCAGGGTGACGGCAGCGAGCAGGAGGCGTCGGTCCATCACCCGACGCTAGGCGCCGCCGACGGTTCGCGCTCGATGAGTCAGTGCGCGTCCTCGTACGCCTCGATGATCGCGGCGGGGATCCGGCCGCGCTGCGGCACCTCGTGACCGTTCTCGACCGCCCAGGCCCGCACGACCTTGGGATCGGGACCGTCGGTCGCCCGCGCAGCACGCGCCGCTCCGGGGCGCGGCGGGGCCGTGGGTCGAGCGGCGGCGATGTACAGACGGATGGCCGACTCGAAGTCGGCCCGCTCCTCGGGCGTCAGGTCGATCTCGTACGAGCGTCCGTCGAACGCGAACCGCAGCGAGCTCGAACCCTCCGGCATCTCGGCGCCCGACAGGTCCGACACGTACTGCTCGATGATCTTCTTGGCCATGAAATGGACATTATCGGAATTGCCGATCAATGCCCCGAAAGGCATTGATCGGCATTTCGACGATTAGTCGGTGATTTGGTGACTCGTCAGCGCGACTTCGTGACTCGTCACCGGGATTAAGTGACTCGTCAGCGGGAATTGGTGACTCGTCAGCGGGAGGTGAGGGCGTCGGTGAGCAGGGTGACGAGGGCCTCGAGCTGGACGTCGACCGAGGAGCCGACCTCGACGTCGGTGCCGTCGAGGGCGCGGGCGGCGAGGCCGGCCTTGCTGTCGATGAGCTCGGCGATGCGGCCATCGATGGTCTGCGCCGCGATGATGCGCCACGCCGTGACCGGCTGGTCCTGGCCGATGCGGTGGACGCGGTCGATCGCCTGCGTCTGCTCCGCGTCGGTCCACGACAGCTCGGCCAGCACGACGTCGGACGCGACCTGCAGGTTGATGCCGACGCCGGCCGCGGTGACCGAGCAGACGATGACCGAGACCGAGTCGTCGTTCCAGAAGCGGTCGATCGCCGACTCGCGCGCGGCCTTGCTCTGGTCGCCACGGATCGACGTGAAGCCGATGCCCGACTTCGCGAACGACGCCTCGGCGGCGTCCATGACGTCGATGTGCTTGGCGAAGAACACGACCTTGCCGACGTTGCGCGCCAGCTGGGCCGTGTAGTCAGCCGCGAGACCGGCCTTGGCCTGGCCGATGCGCCGCATCATGCCGAAGACGTTCTCCTCGTCCTTCGAGCCGTCGGTGTCCTCGCGCTCCCACTTGGCGACCGCGCGGACCAGCTCGAGGTCGATGCCCTCGACCGGACCGCTGCTGCGGGCCGCCAGCGCCGACTCGTAGCGACGCACCATGCGGGCCGCGAGCTCGCGCTCCGCCTCGGCGATGGAGCGGCCGACCTCGTCGTCGAGGTCCACCGGGATGTCGGCGATGCGGCGGGCCGGGATGTCGGCCGCGACGTCGACCTTGCGACGCCGCACGATGCCCAGGTCGATGACGCACTGGCGCGCGGCCGAGTAGAAGCCGGGGTCGAGCGGCGTGAGACCGGTGTCCTCCAGCGCCGTCATCAGCTCGGCGCGCGGCTGCTTGTCGTCGATCCAGCCGAGGAACTGCCAGATGGTCTTGAAGTCCTCGATGTCGTTGATCAGCGGCGTTCCGGTGAGCGCCATCAGCAGCGGCCGGCCGACCCGGCGGCGCACCCGCTCGGACAGCTGCAGCACCTGCTGCGAGCGCTGCGACGTCTTGTTCTTGATGAAGTGGGCCTCGTCGACGACCATGCCGCGGAAGCCGAGCTCGCCCAGCCAGCCCACGTGCCGGTCGAGGATCTCGTAGTTGACGATGTAGACGTCGGCGAACCCGTCAACGTCGAGGCCGTCGCCCTGGATGACGGTGGCCGTGCGCTTCGGCGTCCACAGCGCGACCTCGTGGGCCCAGTTCGCCTTGACGACGTTGGGCGCCACGACCAGCAACGGGTAGGCGTCGGCGGCCTCGGCCGCCAGCAGCGCCTGGGCGGTCTTGCCCAGACCGGGCTCGTCGGCCAGCAGGAACGTGCGGTGGCCCTCGGCGGCGGCCTCGACCAGCTCGGCCTGGTGCTTCATCATCTCGGCGCCGGCCGGGGTGTCGAGACCCAGCGGCTCGGGCAGCCGCATGCACGACGGGGCGCCGTCGGACGCCTTCTCGAACGAGCTGAACAACGGGCCCAGCAGCTCCCACGTCGACAACCGGCCGACCGGGGTGCGCGCCGGCACCGACGAGAAGTCGGGCGCCTGGAACGGGTTGGCGAGCTGACGGGCGATGACCGACTGCGGGACCGTGCGCTTCTCCACGACCGGCTTGTCGTCGGTGGCGACGTCGGTGGCCGCGGCATCCGGAGCCGGGCCCAGCCCTGCCTCGGCCAGCATCTCGCGCCGGAGCGCTCGCGCGTCGTCGCCCAGCTCGACGTCGTCGCCGAGCAGCGTGAACAAGGAGGGGTCACGGGCGGCGATCTTGGCCAGGATCGTGGCCACGCCGTCGAGGCGCTTGAGCTGCTCGGCGCGGGCGGGCTCGGTCAGCTCGGGGTCGACCTTGACGCGCTGGCGCTCGTCGCGGACCAGCAGCCCGACCACCTGGAAGCGCGTGCGCTGCTGGTGGTTGAGGGGCCCGCGCTGCGCGCGCGACTCGACGTCGCGCACCGCCTTGGCGAGCACCGGCATGATGCCGTCGTTGTCGAGGGGCTTGGTGCGTCGACGGTGGGCGCCCGACTGGCGCCGGCCTGCTTGGGCCACAGATTCCTCCGTGCGAGGGGTCATGGTGTCAGGGCCGCGGAAACGACTCGCGCCGACGACGTCGGCCCTGTGGTGCTGTCCCCATCGAGATGGGGACGGGACGTGCGATCGAGCTCCGCGGCGGTGCGGAGTCCGGGTGTCCTGATCCGGGTCAGAACCGGCCCGCAGGGCGGTCCCGGATCGGCGGAACCTCCCCAGGATACCGCGATTCCGGGACCAGCGTGCGCCGGACCCACGATGCGCGGGTCGGTGGGGTCAGCCGTCCTCGTGCGCGACCACGGGGCTGCGCCGCTCCCACGCCGTCACCAGGCCCCAGCCGATCAGCACGACGACCCAGCCGACGACCGCGTCGAGCAGCCAGTGGTTGCCGGTGCCGATGATGTCGATCGTCATGAGCAGCGCGTACGCGAGACCGATGACCTGGACGATGCGCGGGACGCCGGCCCGGATCAGCACGATCGCGGCCCACAGCGCCCATCCGGCGTGCAGCGACGGGAACGCCGCCAGCTCGTTGGTCATGCCACCGAGGCCCTTGGGTGCCGACGCATCGGCGCCCCACCAGCCGTCGGCCGAGTGCATCGCGAGCACGTCGACGTAGTGACCGCCCACCAGGCGCGGTGGTGCGGTGGGCATCGTCAGGTAGAAGACGAGCCCGATGAGCGTGGCGACGACCAGGGCCCGGCGGGCCGTGACGTACTCCGCCGCGCTGCGTCGGTAGAGCCAGATCAGCATGCCGATCGTGACGACGTAGTGCGTCGTGGCGTACCAGAAGCTGCCGGCCAGGCCGAGCCAGTCGATGGCCACGAACTGCTCGTTGAGCCAGTGCTCGACGTCGAGGTGGTAGGTCTTCTCCAGCGACAAGATGTCGAGAGCGCGCCCGCGGGCGGGAGCGAACTCGTCGTCGGCCAGGAGCCGCGAGGCGCAGTACGCGACGTACAGGAAGCCCAGCAGCGCCAGCTCGATCGCACCGCGTCGGACCCGCATGGCGAGCCGGGAGCGATCGGCGACGGCCGCGACGGAGCGTTCGACGGGAGGATGCGTCATCGAGGCCTCCTGCCCGTTCGTCAGGCGATGGGCGGAGTGCCCGCGCGCCGGGTGTTCTCCCAGTCTTTACCCAGTCGAACATCGGTGACAACCAGGGAAGCCCCTGAGATGTTCCCCGGTGACGGCGCGTTCACCCCGGTGGCGACAGCGGGAGGAGGCCCTCTCGAGCTCGTGCGGGAGCCGTCGGCCGCCGGCTCGTCGACGATCCGAGTGTCGTTGCGGCCGTCCGAGACGGCGTCTGCATGACGCGGCGGCGACGGTCGCCACGGGCCCGGGCTGCCGACGGGCGCCGGTCGGTCTGTCTAGACTGACCGGGTGATCTTCCGGAGGGTGGCCGACGGGCGTCCATACCCCGACCACGGGTTGTCACAGGGCGACTGGGCCGGGATCTCGCCGTCGCAGGTGCGCCTCGACGACCTGACGACCACCAAGACCCAGCTCGACCTCGAGCACCTGCTCGACGACGACTCCACCTACTTCGGCGACCTGTTCGCGCACGTCGTCAGCTGGAAGGGCGAGCTGTTCCTCGAGGACGGTCTGCACCGCGCGCTGCGCGCGGCGCTCCAGCAGCGCAACATGCTCCACGCCCGGGTCCACTCGATCGGTCCCGACGCGTGAGGCCCGGTGGACTCGCGGTCGTGGCCGCCGCGCTCGTGGTGTTCCTGGGTGGGACCTTCATCGGGCTGCGCCTGCTCACGTCCGAGGCCGACGTCACCGCCACCGGCCCGACGTGCGAGCCACGGGCCGTCGAGACGGGCGAGGAGCTGACGTCGAACCTGGTCACGATCAGCGTCTACAACGCGTCGCGCACGGCGGGCCTCGCCAACCGCTACTCGGTGCTGCTGCAGCGACGCAACTTCCTCGCCGGCACGGTCGCCAACAACCCGACCGACCTCACCACCGACGACGTCCTCATCGTGACCGACGACCCGAAGGACCCTCGGGTGCGACTCGTGGCGGCCCAGTTCGGCGGCAAGGTCCGCTTCGAGAAGGGCACGGTGCCGGGCAGCAACGGCGTCGCGGTGCTCGTGGGACGCAACTACGCCGACAAGCGGCTGAAGAAGAAGGCGCCCACGGCCGTCGAGTCCGATCGACGCATCGACGCCTGCATCCCCATCGCCAGCGAGCTCTGACGCTCAGGGCCCGTCGCGTCCCCACCCGGCGAGGCGCCCGTGGCGCGCGACGGCGCGGAGCCGTGCCTCGGTGGCGACGCGCACACGGCGCTCGGCCACGATCAGCAGGTCGTCGGACGTGGCGAGTCGCGTGGTGCGGTGGGGCACGAACGTGGCGCCGTCGCGCACGACCATCGAGACCGACGCGCCGACGGGCAGCCTGAGCTCGGCGATCTCGACGCCGGCCAGCTTCGAGCCCTCGGGGATGCGGATCTGGAGCAGGTCGGCCGACACCCGCTCGAGAGGTGCGGCCTCGACCTCGACGTCGCGCATGCGGTCCGAGAGCACGCCGCAGAGCTCCGCGAGCCGCGTGAGCGGTCCGGCCTGGACCAGCGTGTACACGACGACCGCGACGAACACGATGTTGAACAGGTCGTGCGAACCCTCGACGTCGGCGGACAGCGGGATGGTCGCCAGCACGATGGGGACCGCACCACGAAGACCCGCCCACGCGATGAACGCCTGCTCGCGCAGTCCGCTGGTGAACCACGTGGAGCAGGCGAGCACCGACAGCGGTCGGGCCACGAACGTGAGGATCGCGCCAGCCGCGAGGCCCGTCCAGACGTGCCACCACGCGAGGTCGTCGGGGTTGGCGAGCAGGCCGAGCATGACGAACAGCCCGATCTGCGCCAGCCAGCCGACGCCCTCGACGAACGAGCGGGTGACGGCCCGGTGCGGCAGCACGGCGTTGCCGAGCACGAGAGCGGCGACGTAGACGGCCGCGAAGCCGCTCGCGTGGACGGCAGCGGCCGACGCGTACGCCAGCACGGTGAAGCCGAGCACCACGAGGGGGTAGAGGCCCGACGCGGGGAGGGCGACCCGGTGCATCAGCATCGCGCCGATGCGGCCGACCCCGAGGCCGATCAGCGTGCCGACCACGAGCTCGAACAGGATCAGGGCGATGAAGTGGCCGACTCCGCCGTCGGCGAGCTCGCCGGCGCTGACCGCGATGACGAGCACGACGATCGGGGCGTCGTTGAGGCCCGACTCGGCCTCGAGCACGCCGACGACGCGGCGCTTGAGCGGCACCGAGCGCAGCACGGAGAAGACGGCGGCGGCATCGGTCGGGGTCAGCACGGCGGCGAGCAGCACCGCCAGCGTCCAGTCGAGTCCGAGGACGAGGTGGGCGCTGACCGCGACCACGGTGACGCTGACCGCGGCTCCGAGGGTGGCCAGGAGCAGGCCGTGCGCCATCGACGGTCTGACCTCCTCCCACTTGGTGGTCAGGCCGCCCTCGGCGAGGATCAGCATCAGCGCGGCGAAGCCCAGGGCGTGGGCCAGGTCGGCGTCGTGGAACTGGATGCCGAGGCCGGAGCTGCCCAGCACCAGGCCGAGCGCGAGGTAGACCAGCAGCGAGGGCAGGCCCGCCGTCGACGACAGGCGCACCGCGAGAGCCGCGAGGATCAGGACGCTCGAACCGACCAGCAGGTAGGTGTCGAGGTCGTGGACATCCATGGGCAGCTCCTTTCCCATGGACGTCCGGAGGTCGATCCTATCGGTGTCGCCGACGACGGTTCGACCCGGGTCGAACCTCAGGACGGGCGCGCTGCCACGCCCCGTGGTTCGCTGGGCGCGTGACCGGACCGACCCGCCGCGCCGTGCTGATCGGCGCTGCCGCCCTCGCCCTGGGCGCCTGCAGCGGGACGGCCCCGACGCGGCAGGATGAGCCCGTGGAGACGCTCCGGTACGGCGACGATCCCGCCCAGCTGCTCGAGCTGTCGCGGCCTGCCGGGACCTCGCGCGGCGTGGTCGTCGTCGTGCACGGCGGGTTCTGGCAGGCGCAGTACGACCTCGGGCTCGGCCGGCCCCTCGCCGCGTCGCTGGCGCAGCACGGCTGGACCGCCGCCAACCTGGAGTACCGCCGGCTCGGCAACGGTGGCGGGTGGCCGGAGACCTTCGACGACGTGAGTGCCGGCATCGACGCGCTCGGCGACGTCGACGGGCTCGACCTGTCTCGCGTCGTGACCCTGGGACACTCCGCCGGTGGCCACCTCGCGGTGTGGGCCGCCGGACGGCAGGCCCACGAGCGATGGCGCGACGCGCGCGTCGCGGTGACGGCCGCCGTGTCGCAGGCCGGGGTCCTCGACCTGGGCACGGCTCTCACCGCCCACGTCGGCGGGTCGACCGTTCGCCAGCTGATCGGCGAGACGACCCCTGGACGTCTCGCGCTGTGCGACCCGATCGAGCAGGTCCCGCTCGCCGTCCCCGTCCGCTGCGTGCACGGCACGGACGACGACGTCGTGCCGCTGGCGCAGTCGCGGACCTACGTCGAGGCCGCGTCAGCCGCTGGCGGCGACGCGACGCTCACCGAGGTCGCGGGCGACCACTTCACCCTCATCGATCCCGCCTCGCAGGCGTGGCGTCGGACGCTCGACCTGCTCGACGCCCTCTGACGGGCGGACCCGCGGCGGGGCGTGACGCTGCTCCTTCTGGCGGTACATGCCGCGGTCGGCGCGACCGAACAGCGACTCCGGGGTGTCGTCGCGACGACCCTCGGCCGCTCCCACGGAGAACGCGACCGGCGCTGACGCCTGGAGGCGGCGGGCCACCATCTCGGCCTCGGCCCGCACCGTGCGGGGCATCACCACGACGAACTCGTCGCCGCCCACCCGGGCCAGCTCGTCGGTGGGCCGCAGGTTCTGGGTCCAGTGCTCCACCGCCCGCACCAGCAGCTCGTCGCCGGCCTGGTGGCCCATCTGGTTGTTCACCTCGCGCAGTCCGTCGAGGTCGATCGACAGCACCGAGAACGGCTCACCGCGCTGACGCAGGCGGGCCGCGGCACGCTCGATCGCGGTGTCGACGGCCCAGCGGTTCGCCGCGCCCGTCAGCATGTCGGTGCTGGCCATCTGGTCGAGCCGACGCTTGATGCGGCCGAACAGCTCGGTCACCGCGACGCCCTGCACGACGATGCCGATCGAGAGGCTCGTCAGCATCGCGTCCTCTCGCTGCACGATCGACAGCAGCCACCACAGCGAACCGGCGTAGACGACGACCCGCCCGCGGGTGGGCTCGGCGAACCAGACCACGTACAGGGCGAGCATCGGCAGCAGCATGCCGTTGGCGAGCGCCGCGAGGTCGGAGTGCGTCGTCCACGACAAGATGCCGAGCCAGCCGAGCAGGTGGGCGCACAGGACGAGCGCCTCTCCCTCGGTGACCCGGTTCCGACGCCGCAGCAGGAACAACAGGATCACCAGCGAGATGCCGGCGAGCGTCGCCAGCAGCCACCGGGGGTTCTTCCCCGGGATCCAGAACACGGCGCTCGCCGTGAGCAGCGCCGTGCTCGCGACGTACATCGCCGTCGTCGCCAGTGCCAGCGGCTTCAGTCCACTCCCGAACCGAACCCGTCGCTTGTCAGCCATTGGGGCCATCGATCCCACACTCCCTCGCTGATCAATCTACTGATTCCGTACGTGCGAAGCACACCTCCGGTCGAAGATGCTCCGATGGGACCACCCGTCCGGGACGGATGTCCCCGTCGATCGACAGCAGACCCGGGACGTCGTCGGCCGGGGACGGCCTCGCGCCAGCGTGGACGGAGGGCTCTCAGGCCGACGCGAGCGCGGCGGCGATGCGGGCGACACCCTCGTCGAGCAGCTCCGGCGAGGTCGCGAGGTTGATCCGCGCGAAGCCCGCGAACCCGGCACCGAACTCGGTGCCGGGGCTCAGCGCGACCCGACCGTGCTCCAGCAGGTGCGCCGCCGCCTCGCCCGGCAGTGCGTGCTGACGCAGGTCCAGCCAGGCCAGGTAGGTGCCGCTCTCACGGTTCCAGTCCACCCGCGGCAGGCGTTCGTCGAGGAGCCGAGCGAGCTGCACCCGGTTCTCCGCGAGGTCGGCGCGCACCCCGTCGAGCCAGTCGCGTCCGTGCTCCAGCGCCGCGACGTGCGCCACGACGCCGAGGTGGCTGAGGCCGTGCTCGACGGTCGGGTGCAGGCCTGACACGTCGGCCTCGGCGCCCGGCAGCAGCAGACCGGCCTTGAGCCCCGCGAGGTTGAACGCCTTGGACGCCGACGACGCGACGATCCCCCGCTCGCCCCCGGGCACCGCCAGGTAGGGGACGAAGCCCTCCGCCACCGGCCCGTGGATCTCGTCGACGACCACGTGGACCGAGCGGCGGTGCGCGAGGGCCGCGACCGCCGCCAGCTCGTCGGCCGAGTGCACGACCGAGGTCGGGTTCTGGGGACTGCACAGCAGGTGCACCGCGGCACGGCCGTCGGACGTCGCCCGTGCGTACGCCGCGTCGAGGACCTCCAGGTCGAGTCGGCCCTCGGGCGTCAGCGGTGCCTCGACGAGGCGCCGGTCGGTGCGCTCCGCGACCGCGAAGAACGGTCCGTACACGGGCGGGTTCACGACCACGGCGTCGCCCGGCGCCGTCAGCAGCTCGACCACCTCGCGCAGGCCGGTCATCACGTCCGCGACACCGACCGCGCGTGACGGCTCGGGCGTCCAGCCCCACCGGTCGGCGGCGAAGTCCGCGAACGCGACGGGGTAGGCGTCGCCGCACGGGTAACCGGTGTCGCCGTCGCGCATCGCACGGCTCACCGCCTCGACGACGGCCGGCACCGGGTGCGCATCCATCTCGGCGACGAACATCGGCAGCACGTCGGGGGCGTGCATCCGCCACTTGATGCTGGTGCGGCGTCGCAGATCCGCGATCGACAGGTCCCTCAGCGGTGACGAGCTCACGCCCCGAGCCTAGGTCGCGGCGTAGTCTCGACGACATGACCGACCTGCCCTCGCGCCTGACGCTCGACCAGGCCGCCGAGCTGCTCGGCACCGACCTGGCCGGCGTCCGCCGCCTCGTCGCGACCGGCAGGGTCGAGGTGCACCAGGTCTGCTCGGGTCGGTGCGAGACACTGCTCGGCCGCGACTCGGTGCTTGCGCTGGCTGCTCAGCCCTCGGTGAGCACGAAAGCGTAGCTCGCGTCGTCGGGCGCCGGGGCGAAGCCGTTCGACTCCTCGTCCTGGCCAGCCGCCTCCTCCTGCTCCTGCTCGGACAGACGTCGTCCGTACGGGGCGACCGTGACCGAGACGTCGACCGGGCCCTCGACGCTCGTCCCGTCGGCGAGGTCGAGCACCAGATGGTCGGCTGCGTCGCTCGTGCGGGTGCACGTCCAGGTGTCCGACAGCACGACGTCCCCACCCGAGACCGACACGTCGAGGAACGACAGACCGGCGCAGTCGGCCCGCAGGTGGATCGGCCCCTCGACGGATCCCAGCTCCACGGTGACCCGCGAGTCGCCCGTGCGGACCGCGTCGGCCAGCACCCGCTCGCCGTCCGCGCCGGGCGGGGCCGTCACGGCCGGGCTGGGTGCAGGGGTGGGCCCGTCGTCGATGCCCGAACCGCCTCCGCAGGCTCCGCAGATCACCAGCACCGCGCCCACCAGGGCAGTCCCCGATCGACTCCGCATGGCCGTCACTGTAGCCGCGGCGGAAGTCTTCGGGGCGCTCCACGCGCAGAGCTCTGCACCACGTCGAAGGGGACGACCGTCTTGGCGACGGCGAGGGTCTCCTTGACCACCGCGTCGTCGCTGAACGGGTCGCCCGCGACGAGGCGGACGACGCGCAGCCCGTTGCGCGCCTCGGTCAGGGCGGCACAGGTCTGCACCAAGGTCAAACAGGTCGTTCTGGATAGCCGAAAGTTGCGCCGCGATCTCGGCGCTTGCATGCAGGCGGGCCATACCCACGGTCGCATTCAATTCATCCACAGGTCCGTAGGCCGTAACGCGGGCAGAGTGTTTGGCCACGCGGCT